>JAYTIA010000202.1:0-5444 GCA_043732145.1 Saprospiraceae bacterium | reverse complement strand
TCAATAAAAAAATAAAACAAAAATTTATTTCTCAAAATATTTGTAACTGCCGATTGGAAAACAAATCTTCGTTTACCCAATTTTTATTACATTTGTAACACTGAAAGAAAAACCTAAAACCAAATTTTTAAAACAATTTTTACCGGCACGCTGTAAATTTTATCATACCTTTATTATTCAATTACCAAAGAAATATTTAAAAATGAATAGCGATGAAAACATTTTATTTTACCCTGCTCATTACTGCGTTAATTTCCTGTACCGGTTTTTCTCAAACCGTGCTGCCGCCCGTTTATGAAATAAAATCGGATACTTTTTCCAATAAAGATATTGATACTTCTTATTGGCTGATGCTGGAGGATAAAGAAGGCAAACTAACCGTCAATGATGTGACAACTTTGCCGGTGTCCGACAGGTTTCATAAAAGAGGTATAAAACCGGACGGCGTAGATACGTTGGTGCAAACCTATTGGTTTAAATACCGCATAAAAAATACGATGAACCGCGAAGCGCATATTTCTTTAAGATCCAAATCGGAATACGATGATTTTTATTTGATTGCACCGGACGGAAACCGCCGGCATTTTTTATCGGGTACTTATGTTGATTGGGAGAAAAAAGACGGACTTAAAAGTATTAATTGTATTTCTACGGTTTTTAAACCGCTGGAAGAGCAAATCGTTTATCAACGCATTCATAATGATAATGATATTTTCGGTTTAGTACTCAACCATTTTGCTGTTCAAATACTCGGTACGGAGGCGGCAAGACAAGAAATAATTGATAAAGTGAACGACAGAACCGGTTACTATCATAAAACGGAACTGCAAGAAGCATTTGATCTCGGGTTGCTGTTTTTGGCATTTTTTTTAAATTTTTTTTGTTTCCGAATTGTACGCGATAAAGTTTACTTGTATTTTGCTTTATTCGCTTTTTTCCTTTTCCTCAACCGTTTATGGAATATTGTTGGCTGGTATTGTTACTGGGAAAATCCCGGTTACCTGAAATATGTTCCCTATTTGGGCTATGCATGGGCATTTATTCCCTATTATTTAATACAGTTTTTCAGAACATTTTTTCAGGTAAAAAGTAAATATCCCCGATGGGATAAATGGTTATACGGCTTTGGTGTTTTAAATATCTCAGTGCGTATTATAGATTTAATTGTACGCATATACCTCGGTGAGGGAAAAATCTTTCAGTTTTTCCATACTTATACACCAGTCGTCTCCAATTTTATCATTCCATTAAGTATAATAATTACATTTTTGCTTTATATCCGCAGTAGTGAAAAATCTTTCCGATATGTGATTTTTGGTGCTTTATCTTTAATGATACTTTATGTATTGATATTTCCCTTCGAAATACATATTAGACCTGATTTTGTTTTTTATAAGCTGCTTAGGCAAAATTTTAGATTAATAGAAGTAATTTGTATAAGCTGGTTGACGGTAACTTTCACGTGGGTATTGTTTATGCAATATGCACAACTCAGAGCGGACAACGCGCAAAAAGCCTTGGACAATGAACGCCTCGCCAAAGAAAAAGAAATTGAACGCAACCAACTTATTGAAGCGCAAAAAGTAGAACTTGAAAAACAAGTAAAAGAACGCACGGCAGAGCTTACGTTATCACTTAAAGAACTAAAAGCCACGCAAAACCAACTCATTCAATCCGAAAAACTCGCGAGCCTCGGTGAACTCACGGCGGGCATTGCGCACGAAATTCAAAATCCGCTCAACTTTGTGAATAATTTTTCCGAACTCTCGGTAGATTTAACCAAAGATTTAAATACAGAAATTACTAAAAAGCCGATTGATGAAGTGTACGTGAAAGAAATCATGCACGATTTAACTGCCAATCAAGAAAAAATAAATCTTCACGGCAAACGCGCATCAAGTATTGTGAAAGGTATGCTCGAACATTCTCGCGCAAGCACAGGCAAAAAAGAATTGACGGATATTAACAAACTCGCCGATGAATATTTTCGATTGAGTTATCACGGTTTACGTGCAAAAAATAAAGATTTTAATGCGGAAATGATTACGCATTTCGATACAACGATTCCGAAAATAGAAATGATTCCGCAAGATATCGGGCGCGTTATTGTGAATTTGATTAATAATGCGTTTTATGCGGTGAATGAAAAACGAATTTTGGACGACGGACGACCGACGACGGACACCGGAAAAAAATTTGAACCGACCGTTACTGTTTCAACAAAAAAATTAGACAACGCGATTGAAATTCGCGTAAAAGATAACGGAACGGGTATGTCCGAAGCGGTTCGCGCAAAAGTTTTTCAACCGTTTTTCACTACCAAGCCGACAGGACAAGGAACGGGTTTGGGTTTATCACTCGCTTACGATATTATTACGAAAGGACACGGCGGAACTTTAAAAGTGGAAAGTACGGAAGGTGTTGGGAGTGAGTTTATTATTTTGTTGCCGGTTTAGCGAATTACGAATTAAAGTCCGAGTAATTCGTAATTGAATTCGTAATTGAATTCGTAATTAACTATTTTCACCAAAAAAATATTAATTTGGTGAACGTATTCACCAAATTTAGTTAAATTTGCTCAATTAAAAATTAAATCATGATTTTAAGGGAGCTTTCAAGTCTGGTGAAAGAAAAAATCGGTAAAGGAAAAGCCATAATTATTCTCGGTGCACGTCAAACGGGTAAAACAACTTTGGTTAAATCTTTTTTACCGGAAAATAAAACAGAAGGACTTTTTTTAGATGCCGATAACGTTGAAGTTCAAACACTTTTATCGAATCCGAATTTGGAGCGATTAAAAAGTATTATCGGCAAAGCAAATTTGGTTATTATTGACGAAGCGCAACGCATTCCAAATATCGGTTTAACACTCAAACTCATCATAGATAATTTACCGACTGTTCAACTGCTCGTCACCGGTTCATCTTCTTTAGAATTAGCAGATTTAACAAACGAATCTTTAACGGGTAGAAAATGGGAATATTATATGTTCCCGATAAGTTGGAAAGAATTGAGCGATTCGGTCGGTTACACCACTGCTCTACTGCAATTAGAAACCCGACTTATTTACGGCATGTATCCGGAAGTGGTAATAAATACGGGCGAAGAACGCGAGCGTTTAAGCGTTTTGTCGCAAAGTTATTTGTACAAAGATATTTTAAGCCTGGGAATTATCAGAAAACCGGACGTGCTTATTAAATTACTGAAAGCATTGGCGTTTCAAGTAGGTAATGAAGTTTCGATGAATGAATTGGGTCAATTAGTCGGTGCCGATAAAGTTACCGTTGCAACCTATTTGAATTTATTGGAAAAATCGTTTGTGATTTTCCGTTTACAACCTTTGAGTCGAAATTTGAGAAATGAAATTTCATCGAATAGAAAAATATATTTTTACGATAACGGTATCCGCAACGCACTCATCAACAATTTTGCACCTTTAGATTTGCGACAAGATGTTGGCGCACTTTGGGAAAATTTTATGATTTCCGAAAGACTTAAAGCCAATCACTACAGAAAACGTTGGGTCACTACTTATTTTTGGAGAACACAAGCACAACAGGAAATTGATTACGTCGAAGAAATTGACGGCCAATTTGAAGCCTTTGAGTTTAAGTGGAAAAAACTAAAGAACATAAAAATACCCGCATCCTTTTCGGAAGCATATAAACCGCTCGCTTATAATATTATTTCTAAAGAAAATTTTGATGGGTTTTTATTGAATTGAGTTGAAAACACTGAAGCGGTTGGTTTGGAATTTATAATTTTATTCCACGAAAAATAATAATTGCCCTCTCTTTGTTACAAAAAAATATTAATTTTGGTATTACTTTATGTAAATTAAGAATTATGCAACAATCCAACATTTAGCCGTCAGAATTTACAGCGGACATTTACAAATCAATACACTCACAACGCCGAACGGAAAAGTTTTTTATTTACTCAATCTGCCGCTTTATCTCACCGGACAAATTGAAAAATATTTGGCGTGGTTGGATGGGCAATATCCTTCACAAACTTAAACTGAAAACAATGAAATCGTTAGTTAAAATTTTTTTACTTTTGTTATTGAATACGTGTGTATTGGCACAAAACCAGCTAATTGATAGTTTAAAATACCAATTGACTATCGCCCGGCAGGATACAAATCGTGTCGTTATCTTAACAAGTTTATGCAATATGTATCGGCAGGTAAACACCGATTCTTCAAAACTTTTTGGAGAAGCCGCCATACAATTGGCAAGGCAAATCAATTTTCCTACCGGAGAAGTCAGTGCCTTACAAAGTTTATCGGCTGTACTTCGAATACAAGGGGATATACCTAATTCGCTAAAATACAGGTTGGAAGCTTTGAAAGTATTAGAAGAGAAACTGCCTAACATGGACAAAACGAATATTTGGGTTGGCATCGGACTTATCTATCTCGACATAAATGATTATGCTAAAGCAAAATACTATTTTCAAAAAACAATCGCATTAGGAGAAAAAAACAGCTATGGCAATGCCCTTATCAATATTGAAAGAGCATACACCAAAAACAATCAGTTAGATTCTGCTTGGTATTTTGCTCAAAAGGCTTACGATTATACTAAAACACCGGACGCCTCGCCCATTTATTCGGCACTCGTTATGGATATGGGTATTATTCAGTATAAAATGGGTAAAAAAAGCATTGCATTCTCCTACTTGCATGAAAGTATATCAGAATGCCTTATTGCCAAGGATCATCGGACGGTATCTGATGCTTACTCAACCCTTTCAGAATTTTATAAAGAAACCAATCAGCCTGATTCCGGTCTAATTTATGCCCAAAAAGGTCTTATTGAAGGTCAATCCATCGGATATCAGAAAGGCATATTAAATAATGCGACGCTTTTAGCAGAACTATACGAAACAAGAGATATTCAAAAGTCCCTTTCTTTTTACAAAACAGCAAAGGCAGCGAGTGACGAATTATATGGCGTAAAAAAGGTGCAAGCTTTACAAAAAATCATAGCAGATGAACAAGAGCGTCAAAGAAATATTGAAACTGAAAGGATAAGATATCAAAACCAACTGAACCAATATGCACTATTGTTCGGTTTGGGTATTATGTTTTTAATTGGATTCATTCTTTACCTCAACAACCGCCAAAAACAAAAAGCGAATATGCTGCTGCAAAAACAAAAAGAAGAAATTCAAACTCAACGAACGGAATTACAAAAATCTTTAGAAATTTTAAAAGCCACCCAAAACCAACTCATACAATCTGAAAAACTCGCCTCACTCGGCGAACTCACGGCGGGTATCGCGCACGAAATTCAAAATCCGCTCAACTTTGTCAATAATTTTTCCGAGCTCTCGGTGGATTTAACAAAAGACCTCAATGAGGAAATACTTAAAGAACCTATTGATAAAGATTATGTAAAAGAATTGATGCATGATTTAACCGCCAATCAAGAAAAAAT
>JAYTIA010000201.1:0-5446 GCA_043732145.1 Saprospiraceae bacterium | reverse complement strand
AAAATTTTAAATCTTCTTTTCGATAAAAACCATCATAGAGGCTTTAAATCTCGACGACGGTAAAATCAACCACCATGAAAAAAAGTAAAACTTTGTCAGTTTTTTTTATCTTCTTTTTTAGTGTTTGGATTTCTTTAAACGCTCAAACGCAAAAAACCTACTGCAATCCGATAGACATTGACTACAAATACAATTTCGAGCAACTCAATGAAAAAATTTCTTATCGTTCCGGTGCAGATCCGGTGATTGTAAATCATAAAGGTGAATACTATCTGTTCGTCACGATTTCCGGTGGTTGGTGGCATTCAAAAGATTTATTTAATTGGGATTTTGTCACGCCCGACAAATGGCCTATGGAAGATATGTGTGCACCCGCCGCACTTTCGGTGCGCGATACTTTGTATTTGTTTCAATCCACATTCGAGCAACGACCAATTTTTTATTCGAACGAACCCGAAAAAGGAAAACTGAAATTTTTTAATCGTTGGCTGCCCCGTTTGCCGAAAGATATCGGACCTTGGGATCCGTGTATTTTTCACGACGACGACACCGATCGTTGGTTTATGTATTGGGGTTCATCCAATACTTATCCAATTTTTGGAGCAGAGTTAGATAAAGCAAAACAATTAACTTATAAAAATATGAACGGCGCGATACCCGATTACAAACCGTTTATTTTTTTAGACCAATACCAACACGGTTGGGAGCGTTTCGGACCGAATCATTCCGACCCGATAAAACCTTTTATTGAAGGTGCGTGGATGACGAAATACAAAAACAAATATTATTTGCAATACGCAGGACCCGGAACGGAATATAATGTTTACGCTAACGGTACTTACGTTGGCGACGATCCGATGGGACCGTTTACTTATGCGCCTTATAATCCGATCAGTTATAAACCCGGCGGATTTGTGCAAGGTGCCGGTCACGGCAATACTTTTCAGGATGTTTACGGTAACTATTGGAACACCGGCACGCCTTGGGTGGCAGTGAATTGGAATTTTGAACGCAGGATTTCGATGTTCCCCGCCGGCTTTGATGCCGATGCTCAAATGTTTTCAAATACACGCTTCGGCGATTATCCGCATTTTTTACCGACAAAGAAATGGCAAAACAAAGATGATTTGTTTACGGGTTGGATGCTTTTGAGTTACAAAAAACCTGTAACGGTTTCGTCGTTGTATAAAGACACGATAGAAAGTAAAAACGCGCCGCGATATGTATCAACCGGTGCTGAATTAACAGATGAAAATGTACGCTCATTTTGGGTGGCGAAAGGAAATAAAACGGGCGAATTTGCCATCGTTGATTTACAACAAACTTGCGACGTGAAAGCCGTTCAAATCAACTACACCGATTATAAAAATAATGTTTTTGAAAATGATTCGTCGGTGAATACAAAATTCAAATTGTATCACTCGCTCGACGGAAAAAAATGGGAGTTGTTATACGATTTATCAAACGGTAAACGCGACAGACCTAATGCGTATATCGAATTGCCGCAATCGGTGCGTACAAGATTTATAAAATACGAACACATTTACGTGAAAGCTGTTCATCTTGCTATAAGCGATATTCGAATTTTCGGGAACGGTTTAGGAAAAAAACCGGACATGCCGAAAAATTTTTCCGCAATTCGACAAAAAGATGAACGCAATGCGACAATTAGTTGGAATAAAGTTGAAGGCGCGGTCGGTTATAATATTTTGTGGGGCATCGAAAAAAATAAATTGTATCAAACGTATCAAATTTGGGGAGATGCGCCTTCATCGTTTGAATTGCGTGCTTTAAATGTGGGTCAAAAATATTTTTATGCGATTGAAGCGTTTAATGAGAACGGCGTTTCGGAGATGAGTGAAGTGAAATAAAATATCTAAACTATGATTCTCAAGATTTTAAGATGATTAAGAGTGTAATAAAATCATGTTCATCTTAAAATCATTTGAATCATAGTTTTTGTTTAACTTTGTATATTGTTTCTTGAGCGAGATTTTAAAACACATTTTACACAAACATTTTTGTAAACACGTTTCAATTAAAATTTTAGACGATGCACACCAATCAAAAATTTATTTTTTTATTTTTACTTTTTATTTTTTTTCAAAAAAATTTTTCAAACGCAAATAATTTTGAAAATGAAAACGAAAATAAACTTTCAACTTTCAACTTTCAACTTTCAACTACGAAGATTGATACTTTCGATCCGGCACAAAGATTTCCGGAAGGTGTGACACGTCCGGTGCCGAAACGCATTTTACCGATAGCGACCACCGAAAATTTTACGCCGCGCATTGACCCGCCGAATTGGTGGACAGGTTTTGCACAACGCGAAGTTGAGTTAATGATTCACGATAAAATGATTCATGATTTTGATGTTGTGATAAAACATAAAGGCGTGACGATAAAAAAAATTGAGCGTCCCGAAAATTTTAATTATTTGTTTGTCACACTCGATATTTCTCTGTCCGCAAAATTAGGCGATGTAACTATTCAACTCAAAAAAAATAATGATATGCGCACGCACACTTGGAATTTAAGTGCACGACACACTGATGTGAAACGCAATCAAGGTTTGACGAACAAAGATTTTATGTATCTCATCATGCCCGATCGTTTTGCAAATGGCGATACGTCGAACGATTCTTTTCCTGATATGCACCAAAAAGGTATTGACCGCCGAAAAATGTATTTTCGTCACGGCGGCGATTTGAAAGGTATTGATGATCATTTAGATTATTTAAACGATTTGGGTGTGACCGCGTTGTGGCTCAATCCGATGCAAGAAGATGATCAAGATTATGAAAGTTATCACGGTTATGCGATTACGGATTGGTATAAAGTAGATAGACGTTTCGGAACGCTGAAAGACTACGAAAAATTAGTGAATGATTTGCACGCTAAAAATATGAAAATGGTCATGG
Source organism: Saprospiraceae bacterium (assembly GCA_043732145.1). Lineage (GTDB taxonomy): Bacteria > Bacteroidota > Bacteroidia > Chitinophagales > Saprospiraceae > JAAFJT01. Next base: position 2,522 of record JAYTIA010000201.1, on the reverse strand, counting down.
ATGTTGTGCCGAATCATTCGGGCAGCAACAGTTATTATCTGAAAGATTTGCCGGAAGCAACTTGGGTCCATCAATTCGACACGTTCACGCGCTCGACTTACAAAGATCAAATGCAGTTCGACCCGCACGTTTCTAAAAAAGATTTAGCGGATGTGCAAAACGGTTGGTTCGATTATACAATGGCGGATATGAATCCGGAAGGCAACCCGCATCTCGAAAATTATATCGTGCAAAATCATTTGTGGTGGCTGGAAGAAACCGGCGTTGATGCCTTTCGGATTGACACCTATTTATACAACGACCGTGCATTCATGTCGCGGTGGGCAAAACGTTTGCGTACCGAGTTTCCAAAATTTTTTCTATTCGGCGAAGCGTTTGTGCATCAAATCATTAATCAAGCGCACGTGACCGAAAACGTTTATTTGCCCGTAAAAGTCAACAGCAATATGCAAAGCGTTACCGATTATATGTTGTACGACGGCATCACCGAAGCTCTGACGAAACAACAAACTTGGGAAGGCGGTGTACCAAAATTATTTCAAAGTTTAGCGAACGATTTTATTTACGCGAATCCAAACAACAACGTTATTTTTTTTGATAATCATGATGTGTCGCGTTTTTACAGCATACTAGAAGAAAATACGGAAAAATATAAATCAGCTATAGCATGGTTGCTCACCGAGCGCGGAATTCCGCAATGGTATTACGGAGCCGAATTAGGTTTTACAGGCTACGCCAATCCGGATGGTAAAGTGCGGCAAGATATGCCCGGCGGTTGGCGCGAAGATGCGCGTTCCGTTTTCAAACCAGAACAACGCACCGACAAAGAAAAAGATTTGTACAATTTCACACGAAATTTAGCGCAATGGCGCAAAACAAAAACGTGTTTGCAAACCGGAAAACTCATTCATTTTTTACCGGTTAATGGCGTTTATGTTTATTTTCGTCAAGACACAGCCGGCACCGTGATGGTGGCGATGAACACGAGCGATAAAGACGTTGTTTTAAGCACCAATCGTTTTTCTGAAATGATGACCGGCTTTTCAACTGCAGAAGAAATTATTTCGCATCAAAAATTGATGGATTTAAAAACGGTCGCTTTGAAAAAATTTGAAACTAAGGTTTTGGAGCTGGGGGAATAGTAACACTAGGATAAAACGTGAAGAATCTAAAGATTTTCGTGAGCGTTTGCGTTTTAGAAATGGGAAGTTGTCGTACGAGCCTTAAAAATAATAAGCAACATTTCGGTATTATAATTTTTGAAATTTTAAAAAAACTATCGAGCAGTTCTATAATTATTTTTTTTTATGAAATTTTAAAACTGTTTTGGGCGGAAGTATTTCAAATTACATACTTGCAAAATGTTCTAAAATTATTGGTAGTTCTAGAAGAACACCTCAGTATTATGAAATCCTTAAGATAATGGGAATAAAAATATTTCTTTTATTGTTAAACTCACTTTCAATTTGTACCGGTTTTTTCGGACAGACAATTCCTCGTTTTGAGTATTCAGACACTTTCATAATTGACGTGCCTAAAACCCAAAACATTAAATTTGGTTACTTAATTGTTTTGGAGAACAGAACTAAACCGAATGGAAAAACTTTGCGACTTCCCGTTTTCATTTTAAAAAGTAGAAGCACTAATCCAAAACACGACCCTATTTTATTTACCTCCGGTGGACCGGGAAGTAGTTCTGTTGATGCAGCAAAATATGGGGAGTACTTTAGTTATTTAGACGATAGGGATTTTATTGTTTTTGAACAAAGAGGTACTCGTTATGCTCAACCAAATCTTGCTTGCACGGAACTCGACAGTATTAAAAAAAATAACATTTGGATAAATTTAAGCGACACAGAAAAGATTAAAATTGAAGTTCAAGCCGCGTTGCGTTGTCAAATGCGACTTTTACAGTCAAATAATAATCTTTCTACTTACAATACAAAAGCAAGTGCTGACGACATCGAGGATTTAAGAAAAGTTCTGGGAATTAAACAATTAAATTTGTTTTCTGTTTCGTACAGTACAAAAATTGCACAGGTTCTTTTACGAGATCATCCAAAATCAATACGTAGTGCAGTTTTAGATTCGCCTTTACCTTTATGGGCAAATTATGACGAAACAAGTTTGAAGTTTTTTAATGAAAAACTAAATTTACTTTTTTCATTTTGTGCTTCTGACAGTGTTTGTAATAGGGTTTACCCCAACTTAAAAAACCGATTCTTAAGGTTCATTGAAAAAACAAATAAGAAACCAATTATACTTCCTATAAAAAGTCCAATTGACAGTAGCCTTATTTACATTTCTTTAGAGGGTTATCAAATTGCTTCATTCATAAATTTGGGTAACACTTGGCGACTAAGTGGCTTTCCAAAATTTTTGGACAAAGTTTGTAACGGAGAGTACAATGTTTTAGAACCTTTTGTTTACGACTTATTTTCGGACAACCATCGTTCAATGGGAATGAGATTGTCGGTTTGGTGTTCAGAGGAATATCCATTTGAAAATCTAAATAAGGAAAT
>JAYTIA010000200.1:0-5451 GCA_043732145.1 Saprospiraceae bacterium | reverse complement strand
TACATTTTATCAATTCTGATTCGGAAACTAAATAACAATTAACGAAAATGGTTTCAGAAAAAAAAGTAGCAGATTCAAAAACAATTATGACGGAAATGGTGATGCCGAATGACACCAATCCGATGGGCAATTTAATGGGCGGCAATTTGATGAAATGGATGGATATTGTCGCCGCAATATGTGCGGGCAAACATTGTCAAGCGCAAGTTGTCACTGTTTCAGTAGATCATGTATCGTTTCAAAAACCGATTAAGCAAGGCGATATCATTACTTTAGAAGCTCGTGCTACGCGCGCTTTTAATACATCAGTAGAAATTTTTGTAGAAGTTTTTGCTTCCAACATGAAAGGTGAAAATCCGCGCCGATGCAACGATGCTTACTTAACTTTTGTCGCATTGTCCGATGCCGACAACACGCCGATACCCGTTCCGAAAGTTATTCCGCTTTCCGGCGAAGAACTTAAACAATATGATGAAGCCGATCGCCGCCGTGAATTGCGCCTCATCCTTAGCGGTAAAATGAAACCGGAAGATTCAAAACATTTGAAATTACTACTCAACATTTAATCAATTACAAATTACGAAGCTCTTTTTTCAAAAATTTGTAATTTGTAATTCTTAATTCTTAATTCTTAATTCGCAAATATGGCTGTCGTTGCATTAGAAGGCATGGATTTTTTCGCTTATCATGGTTTACATGAAGAAGAGCGCGTTATCGGTACACATTTTATTCTGGATGTTTGGATTCAAACGGAAATAAAAGATGTGAAAGTTGTCAAAGATAATGATATTGATCAAGTCACCGGCAGTATCAACTATGCTTTGTTGTATGAAGTTTGCCATATTCAGATGCAAAAACCTCAAAAATTATTAGAGCAAGTCATAAAAAATATTACCTACGAATTAAAAAAACAATTTGCTGAAATGCAAATGGTACGTATTCGCATCAGAAAAAAAAATCCACCGGTAAGCGGGCGTGTAAAATGGGCAGTTGTAGAAAATACCGAATCATTTTCTCGTGAATGTGCACGTTGCAAAAGACCGATGATTTGTTACGGTGCTGATACCAATAATTTCAATGCCGATTGTAATTGCGTCGCACTTCGCGCAAAAATTCATCCGCGTACAATGGAAATGCTGATTATTCAGCATAAAGGTTGTTTGTGTCCGAAATGTTTGAAAGAGTTTGCGGGGTGATGCAATATTTCTGCCAATATCAAATAACATTAACTCGATATAATGTGCCGTTTCGTTTAGAGTATCTTTCTCTTTCCTGTCCAATGCGAGATAAATTTTCTGTCCGGCGAATAAGAAATGCCGGATATTTTGTCTCCGTCAATATAACCTGAATGATAATAAACATTATCTTTATCCTGTGTCGTAAAAGCAAAATATAAAAACTCCCAATCGGTACAAAATTTACCGGTTGTAAATTCAGTGTCGTAAAATTCTCCTGCAAAAGCCTTTCCGGTAGTTGGCGTAATAATAAAATCTTTTAGATAGGCTTCACTATTCGGGTTAGGTCGTAAATCAATAACCCAAGTGCCTTTTACTTTATCAAAGTCAAAAATTTTTATTTTTTCTATTTTTTTAGTCTCCGGAATTTTTGCTTTTTGCCCTGTACTTACTAAATATAATTGTTCAGACATTTCATAAAGATTTGTTCCGTTTGTATTGTTGAATATAATGATACTTTTTCTATCGTCCATAGTATGTATCCAATTCGAGCAGGCTCCTAAAATCCCGCCTGTTCTGTATATAAAAGGTTTATTAAAAACACCATATCCGCCAGCGTACCAAACACCAAACGCAACATTATTAAGGTTTTTATTGGGTGCTATCAACAATTCTGTATTTGTTTTGCTGAGTAGTTTAAAATTAAAAATGCCGACATCGAACTTTAATAAATCCTCAACAGTTGAATACATTGCCCCCGAGCCATAAAAATTCTCAACAAAATAAGGTTCGTCTGCATACACTTTTTTGGTACTATCGTCTATTGTATAAGCATTTGTTAAGCCCGGAATAATATCTTTTGAGTTCAGCATGTTGGTATTTTCCATTTTTAGTGGTTTCAATATTTTTTCTTGCAACACGCTTTCAAATGGTTTGTGTGTTATGTTTTCGATTATTTTAGTTAAAATAATATACTCGGTATTACTGTAACTACTCTTAGTTCCCGGTACGCTTTCTAAATTTCCGCTGCAATATTTATCAATGTATTCCTCCATTTTTATTGGCAATTGATAGGATTTCATATCAAGTTTACCGCCTTCATCCGCAATCCCGGAACTATATGTAAGTAAGTTTTCAATGCTCACTTTATCTTTAGCAGTTCCTTTATAATTAGGAAAATATGTTCCGAATTTTGCTTTTAAATTAATCTTACCTTCTTGATAAAGTTGCAAAGTCAAAACGGCAGTAAATGTTTTAGTCATTGATGCAATTTTGAACTTTGCTTTTGAATTTAGTGTCGTACCTAATTGTCTGTTTGAAATACCGCTGGCATTCAAATAATCAATTTGTCCGTTTGTTGCAACCAATACAGCGCCGTTAAAATTTTTATTTGTACCGTAATAATCTAAGACTTCGTCAAACTGTTTAGTTTGTCCGTAAATTATTTGTGTCAATAAAATAATAATCGCGGAAAACAATAGTTTTTTCATTGTTGTTTAAAAATTCGTATTTTCGCATTTATGTTTTTGCAAAAAAACAACAGTCCTTTCGATTTTGTTTTGACAGTTTTAATAAAATTTCTTTTTGTATTTGTGTTACTTTTTTTATTTGAACCGGATTTTTACGATAATAAAAAAGATTCGAAACCGTATCGTTTTATTTTTCCGAGTCACGTTAATTAATCTTCTAAACCTCTGCCATCTATAATTTTTTGAATACATTTTTCAACTCGCGATTCACGCGTTTTAGATTGTTTGGGCTGAGAAAAATAAAAAAGGTAGCCTTTTTGTCGTCCGGGTGTCAATGCCTCAAAAGCGGTTTTCAGTGCAGGGATTTCATTTAATTTTTTTTGAAACTCTTCCGGTATCAAAAAGTCTGAAGTCTTTTTTAATACGACTTTCAAACCGGCTTTTTCTATTTCAATAGCTTCATAAATATATTCTTTTAAAGTGGTTTCCATGGCAACTACTTCTTGAACATTGGTAAACCGAATCTGACGTGCTGCTTGTACATTTTCTGTTTGTTGAATCAGAATGCCTTTTTCATCATTTAACAACGCTCCTTTCATAAACAAAATCGCACAGTATGCTTTAAATCCGTGAATTAAAAAGATATTGTTTTTTTCAAAAGTATAGCAAGGCACCCCCCATTTCAATTCTTCCGTCACTCCGCAATCAAGAATGATAGTTCTCAGTTTTTCCAATGTCGGTTGCCATTTTTTGGATTTAATAAAATAAAAATCAACTTTAGGATTCATTTTATTCTTTTATTTATTAATTGAATTTTGTTTTACCAATCATAAAATTTCAACCCGGTTTTCAAATGTTCAATAATTTTATTTATTGCTCACGCCTCAATTTTACGACTGAATACCGACAAATTTTTTTCTAAAATTTTTTTTAATTTTATTTAGATTAATTCCACACAACGTATCTTTGCGGCGCAAACATTTTTTTAAACAAAAATTAAAATTAATGCGCTCAAATTTATTTTTTATTTTGCTGTTTTCATTTCAAATTTTTTTTTCGCAGAAAATTTTTTCGGAAAATTATTTTTCAAAAATAATTTTAGAAAAAAATAATTTTATTTCCGAAAAAAAAACGCGTGAAAATATTTTTTTCAAAACAAATCTTAGAAATGATTTTCGATTCACGTCCTCTATAAATCCAAAATCCAAAACCCAAAATCCAAAACCGATAGATTCTCTGCCGCAACAAATAAATTTAATGGAAATAGAAATAAAATCTATTCGCATCGTGAACGGCACCGGGCATTTGAATGATGTGGCGGGAGAAATAATTTATGCCGGCAAAAAAAATGAAGTCATCGTCATTGATAGTCTCGACGCGAACAAAGCGATAAATAATACGCGACAAATTCTCGGGCGCGTTCCGGGTTTAAATATTTCGGAAACGGAAAGCGGTGGATTTACGGCAAACGGTGTCGGTTTCAGAGGATTAAATCCATCGCAAAGTATAGAAACCAATACGCGACAAAACGGTTACAATGTGTCGGCAGATATTTACGGCTACAACGAAGCATATTATTTACCGCCGATGGAAGCGGTTGAACGCATTGAAGTCGTGCGCGGTGCATCATCGTTACAATTCGGCGCGCAATTTGGCGGCGTGATAAATTATATTGTCAAACAAGCACCGACAGATAAAACTTTGAGTATTTCGACATCGCAAACCGGCGGCAGTTTCGGTTTATTTAATTCCTTTACTTCCGTGAGTGGAACGCTCGGTAAATTTTCTTACATGGCGTTTGTGCAATACAGAAACTTGCAGGGTTGGCGACCGAACAGTGAACAAACACAACTCTCCGGTTTTGGACGCATTGCCTATAAACTTTCAGATAATTTTTCTATCAGTTTAGAATACTCATTGTTGCGCAATCGCATCAGAATGCCGGGCGGATTAAATGATTCGATGTTTGAAGCGAATCCTAAATCTTCTTTTCGTGCGCGTAATTGGTTAGAAAGTCCTTGGAACGTGGTGAACTTAACGACGCAATACAAATTTTCTCCGCACACATCCATCAGTTTGCAAACTTCAGTTTTAACCGGTGCGAGAAATTTAGTATGGCGCAACGAAGACGGCGGACCCGGCGCGCTCGATACAATTGATGCAGACACGCACCAATACAGCAACCGCGAAGTACAACGCGAAAAAATGCAAAGCATCACCAACGAATTGCGTTTCAAAACAGATTACACGATAGGCAAACAAATTCAAACTTTGGCAACGGGCGTGCGTGTGTCGTATGCAAAATTTAAAAGACAAGGCGGCGGAGTCGGAACGACCGGAAGCGATTTTGATTTAACACTACTCGAACCGGAATATGCTTACGATTTAGATTTTACAACTACGAACATCGCACCATTTGCAGAAAACATTTTCAGATTGTCGAATAAGTTTTCCGTCACACCCGGTTTGCGTTTTGAATATCTCAACTCAACTGCAAAAGGATATATTACTGACGGTGTTACGGAACAAAATGTGTACACCGATTTATCTCAATCGCGCACGTTTGCTTTATTCGGTCTGGGCACACAATATGCTTTGTCGCGTTTTACGAATGTATATGCCAATTTCAGTCAAGCCTATCGTCCGATTGACTACAATCAACTCACGCCGTTTGGCAGCACATCAAAAATAGATAAAAATTTAAAAGATGCGACGGGTTTCAATGCCGATTTTGGTTATCGCGGCACCCTAAAAAATTATTTAAACTTTGATGTCGGTTTATTTTTGCTGCAATACAACAATCGCAT
>JAYTIA010000199.1:0-2012 GCA_043732145.1 Saprospiraceae bacterium | reverse complement strand
TTCGGCAAAAATTTTATGCACGCGAAGAACGCGAAATATTTTTTATAAAAATACTTGTCGGCTTTTTAATTGCCGGTTTACATATAATAGCAGTGCGTAGCGGATTGATAATTTTTTATGTGTCCATATTTTTTTTCTTTTTTCTGTGGCTATTCTACAAAAAACGCTGGCGCATTGGCTTGGTGGGTTTAGTTTTAACTTTTTTCTTACCATACCTCGCTTATCATTTTATTCCGAGTTTTCATAATCGCATGAATTATGCGCGTTGGGATTTTTTAATGTATAAAAAAGGAGAAGGCGAAGCATATTCCGATGCCGGTAGATGGATTTCAATAGATGCCGGCATACAAGTTTTAAAAAAAGAACCGATTTTTGGTGTAGGTGCGGGAGATGTATTTTCGGAAATCGGCGAAGTATATGTACAACAATTCAACAATTGGTCGCCAAAATTACCTCACAATCAATTACTTATCGTTGCAGATGGAACGGGTATTGTCGGTCTAATTATTTTTTTGTTAAGCTTTTTTCTGCCGCTGTATTTAAATAGCGATTTCCGAAAGCAATTTTTAGTATTGTTTTTTTATCTCAATGTTTTTCTTTCTTTTTGGTTAGATATGCCTTTTGAAGCGGCGTTTGGTGTCGCATTTTATGTATTTTATTTAAGTTATCAGTTGTCAGCCGCCAGCCGTTAGCAATCAATAAAAATAGAAAAACTATCATTTTTAGCATTTAATCGCAATAAAACATATTTATTTTCCAAAAAAGCCAAAGCTAAAAACTGATAGTTGATAGCTGACAGCTAAAAAAATGTGTTAATTAATTTGCACAGTAAATTAAATTAACTGTATCTTGTGTTATCAAAGCCAACATTAAAACCAAAACTCACACATAATTTTTAGAACTATGAGACTTACAATTATCTTATTGATGTTATTTTTTGTAACATCAGTAACATTAGCCTTTAATGAAAACGGTTTAGCATCCGTTTATTCAACAAGATTTCAGGGAAGCAGAACTGCAAGCGGTGAGATTTTTAATCATGACGAACTCACTGCTGCTCACCGCTCTTTACCTTTCGGCGCATTGGTGCGCATTACACGCACAGACGACGGGCGTTCCGTTATTGTACGTATTAACGACAGAGGTCCTTTCGTCAGCGATCATTTAACCGATTTATCGCGTGCAGCTGCCGGAAAATTAGGCATTAAAAACGAATCAGATGTTGTACCCGTACACATCGAGTTGATTGAGAAGAACAGCGATGCGCATTTTATTTCAAATTCTACAATCGAACCGGCTTCAAATCGCGAAGAAGTACGCACCAAATCTGTGAAAAAAATATTGGAAAAAAAGACGAAAACTATTGTCACTCCGAAAAGTGTTCCGACAGAGTACAATACGGTTGTGACAAAATCCGTCAATACCGGTAATATTAATTTAGGTAAAACCGGTTTGTATAAAGTAGAATCGAAAAGTAATTTAAAAGGAAAATTTGCCATTCAAGTCGCCGGTATTTCTAATGCGGATAATGTTGAAAAAACCGTGAGCGAATTTAGAAAACAAAATTGCACCAATGTTTTTGTGCAAATCAGTACTGATAAAAATGAAAAACCTTTGTATAAAATTTTATTAGGTACATTCAATTCGCAAAAATCTGCAGAATTTTTTTTAAAAAGCAATAAATGTTGCCGGGTTATGAAAGCGTTTGTGGTAAAGTTATGAGTTATGGATTATGAATTATGGGTTAATAGTTATGGGTTATAAAAAAGCGGGGAAAAAATTAATTTCCACGCTTTTTTTTATAACTCACAAGTATTAATTTATAACCCGTAATCTAATTAATCAACCGTAACATCTTTAGTTTGAATCTGTGATTCCGGCGTTTTCGGCAACGTGACAATTAATACACCATCAGTTTGTTTCGCACTAATTTCGCCGATGGCAATTTGTCCGTTCAATTGCAAAATACGTTCAAACGATTTTATCGGAAACTCTTGGCGAATAAATTCCGG
>JAYTIA010000198.1:0-2013 GCA_043732145.1 Saprospiraceae bacterium | reverse complement strand
TGATTGCGGCAATTTGCAATAAAAACGGAGAAAGTCAAACTGCTTGTTGATAATCAGTTTTTTATAAATTTAAAAATTATTTTTGCATCATATCTAATATATAATATCCGGTTCAACGGGTGTCGTAGCGTAGCCCGTGATTTCAATAAATTTTTGAGCGCCACCGGTTTGTTGAGCATGACAAAAATTAAGAACCATTAAAAAAAGTATAACAGGTAGCGCATTTTTTTTCATTTGAAAATGTTGTTTTATATTAAAAAAGATTTTTAAAATAAGTGATACTTGACAATTGATAATTGACAATGAATAAATGACAACCGATAATTGATAATTGAAAACTGGCAATGAATAATTGTTAACTGTCAATTAAAAAAGGGCTAATACGCATTTGCATACACAGCCCCAACTAAAAACCAATTAATTATCAAACATTAAAGTTTACTATGTTTATTAAACATACTTGCTGAGTTGAAATCATATATTACAGTTCCAAAAGTAAATACTTTTTTTGAAATTACCGGACTGATTTCAATCTATCTTTAAAATTCTTGCGAAATTTCGTTAGTTTTGGCGAGATTACAAACTGACAGTAAGGCGCGTGACCGTTTAATTTAAAATATTCCTGATGATAATCTTCAGCGACGTAAAACTTTGTTAAAGGAGATACCTCCGTGACGATTTTATTATCCCATAATTTTTCATCTGATATTTCCCTAATTATTTTTTCCGCAGATTTTTTTTGCGCTTCATCGTGATAATAAATGACCGAACGATATTGTGTACCCACATCATTGCCTTGTTTATTGAGCGTTGTCGGATCGTGAACGTGAAAAAACACGCGCAATAAATCTTCGTAGCTTATTTCTTTCGGGTCGAAAGCAATTTGTACGACTTCAGCATGACCGGTATTGCCGTAACACACTTCGCGGTACGTCGGATTTTCTTTCGCGCCACCGGCATAACCTGAAACAGCATAATCCACGCCACGCAAATCATCAAACACGGCTTCTGTACACCAAAAACATCCGCCGCCGAGCGTTGCTAATTCATGACCGGCTTTCAAAGAATCTTTATCATCTTTTAAATTCATTGTATTCTTTTTTAGATTTGTATCAATAGTAATAATATTGGCTTTTTTATCCTCATTACAAGAATTTATAAGGAGGATGAAAGCGGTAAACCCTGAAAATAATATTTTAAATATCATAGAATCCTTTTTATTCAAACAGTAATTAAAACCGCCGACAAAAATACAGACTAATTTATCACAAAATCGTTACGTTGAATTTTTTTTGATACACCTAATTAAATATGCCCGCTTCATTTTTTTCTCGTGGTTATTTCATTGAGAGGGCAAAAAATATTTCAAATTATTTATACCTTTGTGCGTTGGTTTAAAATCAAATCATTCCTAAGTAAGTTGTCATTTTTAAAAGTCGCTCAAATTGTATAAACACTATTTTAAAATATTAATTGTTGCTTTAATTACTTTTTGTTTGTTCGGAAGTAACGAAGTTATTTTAGCGCAAGACTCTACACGAAAAGTAGAGCCTGTAAAACCAACTGCCGGTGCTGCACCGATCCCGACATCCGTTCCCACTCAAACACAAATTACCAATCCAAGTACAGCATCTCCCTCGAATATTAATTCCGAACTGACAGTACCGCCTGTTATATTGCCGCAAACCCCTATACCACGTCCGCGTCGCAAAAAAATTGTTTCCGATTCAATACGATTAGCACTCTTGTTTCAAGATTCTTTAAAAAAAATAGATAGTTTAAATAAAATTGCCGGTACTAGACTTGATACACCCAATAATCAATTTATTTCAAGTGTCCCAATTTTAGATAAATCGGATAATCCTTTTGATATATTAAGAGGTACAACCGGTTCTCCGGATGTAATTAAAGATGCGCACCCGATAGAAAAAAAACAAGAAACTGAAATTGGCTCTCCGAGTTTACTGAACCGTCAAATTTACAGTAAAAATTTTCTTTTTTGGCTGTTCTTTA
>JAYTIA010000197.1:0-2013 GCA_043732145.1 Saprospiraceae bacterium | reverse complement strand
TTCCGCCCGTATTTAAATATTTCAGAGGGCGAAACTAAAAATAATACTTTAAAAATTTTAGCCTTTAAAAAAAAATAACAATATTGATGTTTTAAATGTCGAGAACAAGAATAGATTTTTTTAACTTTGCTGGAATTTTGAATATTCGCTCAACTGCAATATTATGATTGAATTTAAACTTGAAGGCGCGTATATCCCCATGATTCAATTATTGAAAGTGACTGATATGGTTTCATCGGGCGGCGAAGCACAAGTTGTTGTCACCGAAGGCTTGGTAAAATATAATGGTGCAATAGATTTCAGAAAACGCTTGAAAGTCAAAGTCGGTGATATCGTCGAGTTTGAAGGAAAAAAAATAAAAGTGATTTGATTGTTCCCTTTGTGCAATTAAAAAGAAAAACAGGGCATAGCCCTTTTAAGACAACACAGTTTGATGAAAAAATTATTAACTTTATTAAGTTTATGTGTCCTTGTAATCGCTTGCGGTCGTTTGGGCAACGACGATAAAAAAGCAGAACAAACGAAGCGCGTCGTTTGCATTTCAAAACAAATTAACGAGTACATTTATGCGCTCGGAGCAGAACAGGATTTAGTGGCGGTTGATTTATCTTCCACGTATCCTGAACAAATAAAAAAATTGCCGAATGTCGGCTATCACCGTGCTTTAAGTGCGGAGGGTATTATCTCTATGAAACCCACGGTCGTAATTCACGACGGCAATATCGCGCCGGTTGCAGTGATTGAGCAAGTAAAAAAAGTAGGGATTCCATTATTGGAAATGCACTCCGGTCGCGGATTAGATAGTGCGAAAATTTTATTGCGCGAGGTCGGTGCTTACTTTCACAAAGAATCTGTTGCCGATAGTGTCATAAAAAAAATGGATGCTGATATGGTTAGCGTATTAAATAATAGTAACAAAAAAGGCGAAAAATCAAAACCGCGCATACTTATCATTCATTACGGCAGAGCAGCAAATATTTATTTGGCGATGACAAAAAAAAGTACGGCAAATGAAATAATTGAATGGGCAGGTGGCGTGAATGCGATTGATTCGGTCGGCGGTATGGCGCGCACAAACGCTGAAATGATTGCAAAATCTGCACCTGACATTATTATCGCCACCGATTTCGGTTTCGATAAATTCGGTTCTATCGAAAAATTTAAAGAAATGCCCGGCGTATCGCTCACGCCCGCCGCAAAAAACAATCGAATTTATCGCATCGAAGAAAATGAAATCGTTTATTTCGGTCCGAGAACGCCGACAGTTGTGAAAAAAGTCGTGGAAATGGTCCAGAAATAATTAAAAATTAATATTTTTTTTAAACTAAATGCTATGCAAAAGACTTTAATTATCGGTGCCACAACAAATCCGGAACGTATGGCATTCAAGGCGGCCCAACGTCTGAGAAAAAACGGACATGAAGTTGTTTTAATTGGAAATAAATCGGGCGAGATTGACGGAAATCCGATCCACACTGAAAAAATAGTATTAAACGATATTGATACAGTGACATTGTACATCAATCCGAAAATCCAACCTGACTACTACGATTATATTTTAGCGTTACATCCTCGTAGGATTATATTTAATCCCGGCACGGAAAATAGTGTGTTCAAAAAATTAGCGGAAGATGAAGGTATCGAAACCGAAAATGCGTGTACTTTGGTCTTATTGTCGTTGAAAGAATATTAATTCTTAATTTTTTTATCGAAATTTGATTTTAGTTTTATAAATGAAATTAATTTCCTTAATTTTGTGGACTTTTATTAAAGTAACAGTTTTTATTCACAAATAAATTTTCTTTTGGCTAAAGTATTCCGTCCTAATAATAACGCAAGTAACCAAAAAAGAGAAATTGAACCGGAACACCGTATCAATGACCTCATTAAAGTTCCCGAGATTCGTCTAGTAGGTGATGTCCTAGAAGAGTTGAGCATCAAAGTTGGCGAAACCATCACACCGGGTATTTACAAAACCGTAAAAGCCAAAGAATGGGCGAACAAAGCGGATTT
>JAYTIA010000196.1:0-2015 GCA_043732145.1 Saprospiraceae bacterium | reverse complement strand
TGATGATTGCAGGTAGATAGTTGATAGTATACGATTGAAACGTTCTTACGTAATTTCAACCATCAACTATCAATCATCAACCATTAACCATTATTAGTCTTCTTCTTCCGTAATAATATTCAACGCTTGCAAAGCTTTTTCGGATGCCATTTGTTCCGCCGATTTTTTATTGAAATCATCGGCAGTAGCTATTTTTACGCCATCGAGCAGTACAGCAACTTTAAATTTGTCGCGTTTTTCAAATTTATATTTAGCAATCACTTTATAACTCACCAGTTTGCCATTCTTTTGGCTCCATTCCAAAAACTGACTTTTGTAATTGTCGTCGTAAGTTTCGAGTTCGTGAATATCGAGATGTTTACGCAAAATTTCGTTAATCACATATTGGCGTGTACCCGCATATCCTCTGTCTAAATAAACAGCGCCGATGAGTGCTTCAACGGCATTTCCTAACATGGAACGACTCAAACGCATATTATTAAACTCCTGTAAAATAACGTCTAAACCCATTTTATCGCCAATCTTGTTTAAAGAATTGCGTTTTACAATTTTTGAACGCATTTTCGTTAAAAAGCCTTCATCTGTTGTCGGATATTTATTGAATAAATATTCGGCGACAATTGTGCCGAGTACGGCATCGCCGAGATATTCCAACCGTTCGTTATTTTGTTGAATACCTGTAACAGGTTTATTCTCGCCGACAGTAGGATTTGAAGTCGAGGATTTATGATAAAATGCTAATTTATACAAGTGCAGGCGTGCGGGTGTAAATCCGAGAATAGCGGTAAGACGACGGGATAAAGCTTTATCTTCCGAAAGCGTGTTATTATAAAATTGCCGAATAAAATCTACAATCATAGATTAGGGAACAGAAATTCAGTGTAGTTTATTTTAAAAAGAATAAAACACGAATTGAGTTGTCATTATTTTTATAAAAAAAATCGGCAAAAATATTTTTTTATTTCCAAAAAAAAATTGAAAATAATTTTCTAAAAAAAATTTAATTTTTTAGAAAATTATTTTATTTTTTTCAAAAAGTTTTTTCAAAAAAGAAAAATATTTTTTTGAATCCGAATATTTTGATGGTTAATGGTTGATGGTTGATGGGTAATTTAATAAACAAACCATCAATCATCAACCATCAACTGAAATTACATTCTCTTAAACACCACCGCTGTATTATGCCCGCCGAAACCAAAGCCGTTACTCAATACGACATTTGTACGACGTTGTTGCGCTTCATTGAAAGTTAAATTCAACCGTGCATCAATATCCGGATCGTCTGTAAAGTGATTAATAGTTGGTGGAATAAAATCGTGTTGCATACCGAGAATAGCTGCAACCGCTTCAATCGCACCCGCCGCACCGAGCAAATGCCCTGTCATTGATTTTGTTGAACTGATGTTCATTTTATAAACAGCATCCCCAAAATAACCTTTCAGTGCTTTTATTTCCGCAATATCTCCGAGTGGTGTTGAAGTACCGTGTGTATTGACATAATCCACATCACCCGCATTTAATTTCGCATCTTTCAATGCCGATTTTATACAAGAAATAACGCCGATACCTTCCGGATGCGGAGCCGTCATGTGATAGGCATCGCAACTCATGCCGCCGCCAACAATTTCGCACAAAATAGTAGCACCGCGTTTTTTCGCGTGTTGATATTCTTCTAATACTAAAGCACCGGCACCTTCACCAAGTACAAACCCGTCTCGATCTTTATCGTAAGGACGCGATGCCGTTTCCGGCGAATCGTTGCGCGTACTCATTGCGTGCATCGCCGTAAATCCGCCGATACCTGTGGCACATACGACCGCTTCCGAACCGCCCGACACAATAATATCAGCCTTACCAAGTCGAATGTAATCCATCGCATTAATGATGGCATGATTAGATGTAGCACAAGCAGAAACAGTCCCGTAATTCACACCCATAAAACCATATTTGATGGCGATAAGTCCTGCCGCAATATTTGAAATCATTTTCGGAATTAGAAACGGACTATAACGCGG
>JAYTIA010000195.1:0-2025 GCA_043732145.1 Saprospiraceae bacterium | reverse complement strand
AAGCGGCGTATAGAATTATAAAATATCGTTTGAAATATGCGGATAAATTTGCTGATACACCGGAAACAAATACCGATTTGGCTCTTACTCGCGCCACTTCTCTCGGAAAAGCGGAAACTAAAAAGCATTTAAAAAACCACGCTCAAAAAGCAGTGGCTATGTTACCGACAAAAGTTAAAGATAAAAAACACGCACAAAAAGAACTGGCGCGAAAAGAAAAAAAAGAAAAAAAATCTATCGAGTCGAAGCCCAACGTAAAACCGGCAGTTACGATTCCCGTTCTTGAAAAAACGAGTAAGCAACCGTTAATGCAGAAAATAGAACCTGTAAAGACAGAAACAACTAAAAATATTAATGCTCCTACTCATGTTGTTCCGAAAGTGCAAACAGTTGCTATAGAAAAAGTTCCGAAAATGGCCGAAATTGTTAAAACACCTGAAAGCAATTTAACTAAAGTGGGAACTTCCGTCAATTACGCTTCCAATGATTTAACTTTAATCGAAGGTATCGGTAAAAAAGTTGCGGAAATTTTGAATACTTCCGATATCAGCACATTTAAATCGCTTGCGACATCAGATGTAGATTCTTTAAAAATACTACTCAGAAAAAATCGCTTGCAAATGATTAATCCGACTACTTGGGCTGAACAAGCGCAACTTATAGTTGACGGTAAATTCGATGAGTTAAAAACTTTGCAAGATAGTTTAAAAGGCGGTAAAAGAATTTAGTCCGTGCATGATAATGAGGTTTGATTAATTAACTTCCAATGTGTTATTCTTTGCCAAAATGAGAATAATTTTGTTTTTTAAAATTTTAAAACAAATTGTTTTATAAAATTAAAATATTAGCTCAAAAACATTTTTCTTTGCAGGAAAATTGGCTGAACGGTTAATCTATTAAATGTGTTGAACCAAACATGCTAACGAATTAACCGGTTAACGAATCAACGAATTAACGAAAAATGGCAAAAAGACTTTCAGCAGCACCCGTAAACAGCAATAACGCCGATGCAAATGGTGACCAGATCATTACCCTCGGCAATATGTACGAAGATTATTTTTTGGATTATGCTTCGTATGTCATTCTTGAACGTGCAATTCCGGAACTCGGTGACGGCATGAAACCTGTTCAACGCCGGATTCTGCACGCGATGAATGAAATGAATGATGGGCGTTATCATAAAGTAGCAAACATTATCGGACAAACGATGCAATATCATCCGCACGGTGATGCAGCTATCGGTGATGCTTTGGTTAATCTCGGTCAAAAAGATTTATTAATTGATTGTCAAGGCAATTGGGGCGATACGCGCACCGGCGACGGTGCGGCGGCGGCACGTTATATTGAAGCACGACTTTCTAAATTCGCGCTGGATGTGCTGTTTAATCCGCAAATAACGAATTGGCAGTTGAGTTACGATGGCAGAAAACGTGAGCCGATGACTTTACCGGCAAAATTTCCATTGCTGTTGGCTCAAGGCGTGGACGGTATTGCTGTCGGACTTTCAACAAAAATTTTACCGCACAATTTTAATGAACTCATAAAAGCGAGTATTGATGTGCTGAAAAACAGCCGTGAGTTATTAGCTATGAGTCTTGAGACGGATGAGAAAAAACTTAAAGTTCACAGCTCAAAACTCATACCTATTAATATTCTTCCGGATTTTTTGACCGGCGGCATGGTAGATGTGTCGAATTACATCGGCGGAAAACGCGGTGGAAAAGTGCGTGTGCGAGCGCGCATTGAAATTTCAAAAGATAAAAAACTGCTCCTTATAAAAGATATTCCTTATGGCATCACCACCGGCGATCTAATTGAAAGTATTTTGAAAGCGGGTGAAAAAGGAAAAATAAAAATAAAAAAAGTAACAGACAACACTGCAAAAGATGTAGAAATTGCGATTGAATTGCAACTCGGGGTTTCGCCCGATGTTACGGTTGACGCGCTTTATGCTTTTTCGGATTGTGAAATGTCGTTATCGCCGAATGCGTGTATCATCATTGATGACAAACCGCATTTCATGGA
>JAYTIA010000194.1:0-2027 GCA_043732145.1 Saprospiraceae bacterium | reverse complement strand
GGGGATCATCTAATAATGCTCAAGATTGGGTGAATACACTTTACAACAGAAGTACAGGGGCAGTTGCAACGGGTTTCCCTACGAAAAGTTCTTTTTATCCGGACACTACAAAACTCAGTGGCGGCAGCGAAGGCAATCAATTGGTTTTCCAAATGGATTTTACAAATCCGATTAACGACAGCACAAAAATAGAAGCCGGTGTGCGCGGCAGTTGGAGCAATCGTATACAAAATACTTTTGTAGATGATTATAGAAACGGTGTTGCTACAAGAATAGGGGTACTTTCTTCCGATTATAATATTTCGGATAAAATAATGGCAGGTTATGTCACTTACACCGGCAAGTGGAGCGGCATCGGTTATCAAGGCGGTGTGCGTTATGAGCAATCTAATTTAAGTGGTACATCACGTATTGATGCTACTAAATTCGGTTACGATTATCCGGGTGCCGGCACAAGTTTTTTCAACTCGCTTTTCCCGTCACTTTATCTATCAAAAAAATTCAGTGCAAGTTCAGAGTTGCAAGCGAATTTCAGTCGCAAAATTAATCGTCCGAATTTTATGCAAATTATTCCGGCAATTTTCGGCAGTGATGCACAAAATATTCAACGCGGTAATCCGGCTTTAAAACCCGAATTTATAAATTTGTTTGAAATAAATTACAATAAACTTTTCGGAGCTAATAACTGGATTGCTTCACTATATTTGCGCAATATCAACGATCCGATTGTTTCTTATGTCACAGCTAATCCTGATATACCGGGCGGTTTAATCAGTTCTTTTAGTAATGGTAAAGCCACTAATATTTACGGTTTAGAAAATACTTTGAAATACAACGTCGTCAATAATTTGGATTTTACCGGTAACTTAAACGTTTTTAATGTTGATTTGAACACAGACACAACTTCTAGAAAAGGTTGGTCTTATACAGCTAAGAGCAGTTTGAGTTATAAATTCTTGAAAGGATTTTCGACGCAACTTTCCGCCAACTACGAAAGTAAAATTGTGACGTTACAAGGATACAGAGAAGGTTTTGGATGGATGGATTTGGCAGTGAAAAAAACCTTTTTCGGTGGTGCTGCGAGTATTACGTTCCAAGTGAGTGATATTTTTAATTCGCGCAAATTCATTTCTGTCTTAGAACAGCCAACTTATTACCAAGAGCAGTTGCGTCGTCGAGATGTGCGTTTTTATAAAATTTCCATACAATTTCCTTTCGGTAAAATGGATTCATCTATTTTCAGAAAAGCCAAAGATGCCAAAAAACAACAAGGGCAACAACCTGAAGTTGATTATGGCGGATAAATCACAGATTTATTGATTGGTGGATTATAATAAAAGCGCGGAGAAAAATTAAATTCTCTGCGCTTTTATGTTTTTGCAGCCGTTTTTTTACAGATATTAAATTCCAATACCTAATACCTCATACTTGTTACATCGCAATTTCCTTCACTTTATTCATCATTTGAACACCGTGAACGAGGGTAACGCCGCCGGCAATTGCACCGGCTACATGAACGGCTTCCATCATTTGCGCTTCGCTCCAACCTTTTTCGTAAGCGTCGCTGCTGTAAGCGTCAATGCAATATGGACATTTTAAAGCGTGAGCTACTGCCAAAGCAATTAAAGATTTTTCTTTAGCACTTAAAGCACTTTCTTTAAATACTTCGCCGTACCATGAAAAAAATTTATCGGCAAGTTCTTTTTGATACTCACCTATATTGCCGAATTTCGCTAAATCGGCTGCGTTGTAATAATGGTTTGACATAAAAATTAATAATTAAGAATAATAGTTGATAATTAATGGTTTAAAAATACTGCAAGGGCTGAAAAATCGAAATTTTTTTCCAAAATTTTTTTTCCAAAATTTTTTTGACAACCAAAAAAAATTTACTCCAGCATAATTTTCTGCGTATAATTTTTCAAACCGTCAGTCAATCGAATAAAATGTAAACCTTTCAGTGTTGTTAAATTGATAGAAAAATCTTTTTTGTTCGCGGCATCTTTTATTTTTTCCGAAAAAACTTG
>JAYTIA010000193.1:0-2027 GCA_043732145.1 Saprospiraceae bacterium | reverse complement strand
TTTGGTGATCGTAGCGATTTTTTATGTCTTCATACATTTTTTGTTCGTCTTTGGCTTCAATCGTTTGTCCTTTCGCTTTCAAGGATGATGTTTGTATTTGCAGCAAAACTTTCGCCGCTTGCGC
Source organism: Saprospiraceae bacterium (assembly GCA_043732145.1). Classification (GTDB taxonomy): domain Bacteria; phylum Bacteroidota; class Bacteroidia; order Chitinophagales; family Saprospiraceae; genus JAAFJT01. The sequence continues at coordinate 1,903 of JAYTIA010000193.1, read as the reverse complement.
GCCACCCATCACTGCAATTTTTGCAGTGGGCCAAGCAACAATTAAACGCGGGTCATAAGCCTTCCCGCACATCGCGTAATTTCCGGCACCGTAAGAGTTACCGATAATAACCGTTAATTTCGGAACAGTAGAATTAGCAACAGCGTTCACCATTTTGGCACCGTCTTTAATAATACCGCCGTGTTCGGAACGGCTGCCGACCATGAAGCCGGTGACATCGTGAAAAAAGACGAGTGGAATTTTTTTCTGATTGCAATTCAGAATAAACCGCGTCGCTTTATCTGCCGAATCGGAATAAATAACGCCGCCGAGTTGCATTTCATTTTTGCCGTTTTTTACAATCAATCTATGATTTGCAACGATGCCGACAGACCAACCTTCAATACGCGCATACGCGCAAATAATTGTTTTGCCGTAATCTGCTTTATAAAATTGTAAATCGGAATCATCCACGAGGCGGCGCAGGATTTCGACTGTATCGTAAGGTTTACCGGGTGTTTCTGCCGGAAAAATACTATATATTTCTGCCGGATTTAATTGGGGCGGTTGCGGTGTGGTGCGATTTAATCCCGCCGTTTCAAATCGTCCGAAATGCGCTACCAATTTTCTGATTTCTTGTAAACACGCCGCGTCATTCGGCACTTTATAATCCGTGACACCGGAAATTTCGCTGTGCGTTTTGGCACCACCGAGTTTTTCGGCATCAATATCTTCGCCAACGGCAGCTTTCACGAGATAAGGACCTGCTAAAAAAACGGTGCCTTGTCCGTCCACAATCAATGCTTCATCGCTCATGATGGGCAGATACGCACCGCCGGCAACACACGCACCCATGATGGCGGCTATTTGCGGCACACCGAGCGCACTCAACTTGGCATTGTTTCTAAAAATACGTCCGAAATGTTCTTTATCCGGAAAGATTTCATCTTGCATCGGCAAAAAAACGCCGGCAGAATCGACGAGATAAATGATGGGTAAACGGTTTTCTAAGGCGATTTCTTGGGCGCGTAAATTTTTTTTACCGGTTATCGGGAACCACGCTCCGGCTTTCACCGTCGCATCATTCGCCACCACGATACACTGTCTGCCGCTTACATAACCTATCATGACGACCACACCTCCGCCTGCGCAACCGCCGTGTTCCGGATACATTTCATAACCGGCGAACGCGCCGATTTCTATTTTTTCCGAGTCTTTGTCAAATAAATTGTCTAAGCGTTCGCGCACGGTCATTTTACCTTTTGCGCGCTCAGCCTCTAATTTTTTTTTTCCGCCCCCCTCATAAATTTTCTCTAACTGCCGATGAATACCCGACACCAAAAGTTTATAAGCATCAATTTTACGGTCTGTTTCTATATTATCCATAATAATTAATTGACAACGGACGATGGACAACAGACAAAGTAAAATTGTCCGTCGTCTGTTGTCCGTCGTCCGTTGTCTAATTTCAAATTACAAAAGTAAGGCTCATCATTCGTAATTATAAAAAAAAATCGCACAGAGAAATTTCTGTGTACGATTTTTTTAGTTGAGAACAGCTCTGATCCTTAAATCTAAAATCAGAAAGTCCCGAATCAGTAAGTCTAAAAAACTATTTCATTACTGTTACATTGCCTTTTTTAAAATAAGTTTCACCGTTTTTGCACGTGCCTTTTACATAATAACCGTAGACATCGGGTGTTACAGCTTGTCCGTTGAATGTACCATCCCATCCAACTGTTTTATCTAAAGTTTTGAAAACTTGCTCACCCCAGCGGTTATACACGACAAATTCTAATTGCGTTAAATAGTCGCCGCGGACGTAGAATTTGTCGTTGATGCCGTCGCTATTGGGAGTAAAGGCGCGAGGAATAAAAATATAGGGTTCGGCACATTGCGGTATAAGTAGGCGAATGAAGACGGA
>JAYTIA010000192.1:0-5500 GCA_043732145.1 Saprospiraceae bacterium | reverse complement strand
AGCGTATCTGAAATACAAAACTTTTCCGTTTTTGGCGATTTATTTTCTTCCGCTTGTTTTGTTTCGTTTTTGCCGCATGAAACAAGTAGGGTAGTGCCGGCTGATAAAAGAAGAAAACTGACTAAGGCTGCGATTTTCATTTTATTTTTCTAATAAACTTTTGAAAACTTTTAAAACTTTTTAAAAGTTGTGCGTTAAATATTTTTCTTATTTTTTTGTAACTATTTAACACCAATAAAATTTTAAAAAACCTGTATGGCTTTGCAAATTTTGCGTTAAAATTAACCACAGAGTTCGCAAAGGTTTTCGCAAAGTTTGCAAAGTGCTAAACAGTTACATTTTTCAACAACTGACCACTATATTATTATTATCTCACTTTTTTGCCTACAACAAAATTCAAATTCTCAACTGCTTGACGAATTTGCGCGTCCGTATCTATTTGTTGAATTTTATTTTGTTGATAATTTTGATAAAAAACAATAAAATCCACCAAAGTCATCTGTTTTGTTTGATAAGAACTCATAACATTGGCGTTGAAAAAATCTTCATAGTCTTTATACGCTTTTGCAGAAGTTCCGTTGCGCCATTTTTCTAAATCTTCCAAACGGCGATATGCATTAATCACATCGGAACTGATTTGTACCAATGCCGCGTCTTGTAAATTTTGTTGTTGATTAATGACTAATTGCGCCGCTTTAATATTGAATTGATTTTTATTGAAAACCGGCAGCGGCAAGCCGAGATTTAGACCGAAATAATTATTATTATAAGAACCCGATTTTGAATATGAAAGTGAAGCCGTTAAATCAGGTACTGCTAATGCTTTTTGATAAATTAAATTTTTCTCTTGAATATTGACGTTGGCTCTTGCAATTTTTAAATCCGGACGCGATTCAATAGCCGTATTAATTAAATTGGCAACAGAAAGATTTTCTGTATTTTGTTGAATTTTTTCGTCGGCACTTACTACCGGTATTACAACAATTTCATTTTTTTCACCCAGCAAATTCTGCATATCAGATTGAAGGGCAATTTTTGAACGCTCTAAATCGGCAGCATCGCGTTGAAGTTGAATGCGTTGTGATTGCAACAAAAACAAATCTTTTTTTGCCATATTGCCTACCTTCACTTGATTGTCAACAGCGTTGACAAGTTTAGTGAAACTATCAATTTGCATTTTATTCCAAACAGATTTTTCATAAACAGTTGATAAATCATTAAAGTCGGAGTGAAGTTGATGCCGCAATGTGCGTGTTAAATCATAAAATTGTGCTTCCGAAAGTTGTGCGGTGGCTTCCGAAATGTCCGCATTTTTTTTTAGTTTTTTTGCCGTTCTGATGAGTTGTTGAAACTGAAAATAAACTTGCCCGAAATCTAAAACATGAACATTATCCGGAATCGTTAATAAGGCGGTTTCAGCATCAAAAAAAGGATTGTCCCACAAAAGAGCCTGTTGTTTGTAAGCACGATTGACATCAATATTAGCGTGTGAAGCAATTAAATTATAGTTTTTTTCGAGAAAACGTTTATCCAGTTCAGTTTGGGTGATACGTAAAACTTCTTGGGCGTAAAAATTTACGCCGAAAAATAAAAAAATAACAACAAAAATATTTTTAAGATATAGTTTCATGCCGGAATATATGTGCCTTGTCTTTTTGATTTGTTTCAAAAATTTCGCAAATATAGTACGCAAAAGCTCGCCAAATAATATTTGCCGATAAATATTAACTTGAATTTAACGAAGTGATTAATAAATTGTTAAAATAAGTGAAGATTAAATATTATACGATTGGCGAGGTTTTATGTATTAGATTTTTAGTTCGTTGCGGGATAAATTATCTTTGCGAAAGAAAATAAGTGGAGTTTCAAAGATTTGATTTTATAAAGCGTACAATTGCGGAAGGATTTTTGAATAAGTTTTCGGTAATTAATGGAACTGTTTAGCACCCACAAATTTTAAAAAACCTGTATAGCTTTGCGAATCTTGCTAAAAACTTTGCGGACTTTGCAGTTAATTTTAACACAAGGTTCGCAAAGTTTGTAGCAAGGTTCGAAAGGAGCTTAATAGTTACGAATTAACTAGAATTTCCGAATGTTTTAATAAATTCTAACAATTCTTATCAATTCCGAAAATTCCGATTCAGAAACGATAAACACGCTTTAATTTATTTCTGCGTTGCTGATATTCGTTAAAAAGAAAGAAAAAACACATAAAAGACAAGGGAAGAATTAAAAACAAAATAAGCATAGGTTCTAGGATTTTAAATAAATAAATAGGATTTAAAGATTACTTTTACAAATGTAAAGTAATAAATTTTCAGATGCAATTCGGAAAATGTTAATGAATAAATTTATTAATAAGTTCTATTCTATTTTCCGTAATACTTACGATGAAAAATATGCTTTGGTTTTAGTGTCGCACAAGTACTTTTAAAATTTGTAAAAATTGAAACTAACAGCTAATAAAATAAAAATAACAAAATATGCGAAAACATTTAATTGCGCCGTCTTTGATAGCTGCAGATTTTACAAAACTTGGTGATGAAGTTGCGATGGTGAATAACAGTGAAGCAGATTTATTGCACCTCGATGTTATGGACGGTCGTTTTGTACCCAATATTACATTCGGAATGATAGTGGTAGAGGCGATGAAAAAAATTTCTAAAAAACCGCTTGATGTACATCTTATGATTCTCGAACCGGAACGTTATGTAGATGCGTTTTATAAAGCCGGTGCCGATGTCATTTCCATTCATTACGAGGCATGTACGCATGTACATCGCACACTTGAACACATAAAATCATTGGGCATTAAAGCAGGCATCGCCATTAATCCGCACACACCGGTTGTAATGTTGGAAGATATTTTGGAAGTAGCCGATGTTTTTCTTATCATGTCCGTTAATCCCGGTTTCGGCGGACAAAAATTTATTTATCAAACGATTCATAAAATCAAACAATTACGCGAGCGATTAGATGAGCGCAACATTTGCGCCCGTATTGAAATTGACGGCGGTGTGGGTTTACAAAATGCGGAAGAAATTTTGCGTGCCGGTGCAGATGTTTTAGTTGCGGGCAGCAGCGTATTCGGCGATAAAAATCCGATGCAAACGATTGAAAAATTGAAAAATATTTTTGCTAAATAATTTTGATTCTCATTTTGCAAAGTTCGTAAAGTGAGAATCGCTCCGGCAAAATGGTTTAAAAATTATTTTTTTTTGAAAATTTTTGTTTGAAATTTTTTTTAAATAAAAAACAAAAAATTTTAAAAATTATTTTTTTATTGTTTCTGAAAAATTTATCTTCGCATTATTTTTTAATTTTTTAAAATTTTCTTTTATGATGACAGTAACAGAAATTGCCGATAAACTCGTCGTGCTATGCACAGCCGGCAAAAATGAAGAAGCATACAAAACACTTTTTGCTGACAACGCAGTAGCAGTTGAAGCACATGAGTCCGGGTATGAAACAGTACAAGGTTTACCCAACTTACTTGACAAAATGCACAACATGGTTAAATCTTGGGAAACAATTCATAGCGTACAAATCGGAGAACCGACAATCATCGGCAATTATTTTGCTGTCGGTATGGCTCAAGATGTTACAATTAAAGAACATGGCAGAACGGGTATGTCCGAACTTGCTGTTTATGAAACCAAAGACGGAAAAATTATTAAAGAACAATTTTTTTATTCAATGGATTCTGATAAAAATCAAGTAAAAGCTGTTGCAGATAAACTTATCGCACTATGCAGAGCCGGCAAAAATGCAGAAGCTCTAAAAACGCTTTATGCTGATGATTGTGTAGGTATAGAAGCCGCACCGGCGCATTATCATGAAACACACGGATTGAATAATATTATTGAAAATTCAAAAAAATATGCAGAAAATACAATTTCTGTCAATAAATTAGTTATTACAGAGCCTACTATTATCGGCAACTACTTTGCTTTCGGCTATGCACACGATATTACAACCAAAGACCGAGGCAGGCACATTGAAAGAGAACTTTGTGTATATGAAACTAAAGACGGAAAAGTTGTGAGAGAAAACTTTTTTTACTAAAATAAAATTTGCCTCAATAAAAACATGAGGTCGAACATAGTTTACATAGACTATGTGAACTATGTTCAACCTGGTGTGTCTATGTCGTAAAATTTAACAAAATCTCATCAATTACTTCACGCACTCCAATTGTCGCGGTTTTTGCTATAATTTTTAAATTTTTTCTCGATTTCAATTCGTGATTCAACTGTGGTCGCGGATCAATGTAATAAACCGGGATATTTTTCGGCGCGATACTTACTAAACCCGCAGCCGGATAAACTTGCATCGAAGAACCGATAACAAGAACAATATCTGACTTAGAAATAATTTCAACGGCATCGGAAATTAAAGGAACTTCCTCTCCGAACCAAACGATGTGCGGGCGCAATTGTCCTCCTTTTTCACATTTATCACCGAGATTTATATCATTCAAGCAATCATAAACATGAGAAGGGTTAAAGGTTGACCGAGATTTGCGTAACTCACCATGCAAGTGCATAATTTTTTTTGAACCGGCACGCTCGTGCAAATCATCAATATTTTGAGTAATTATATACACATCAAATTTATCTTCCAATTCTACTAATGCTAAATGTCCTGCATTAGGTTCAACATCAAATAATTGACGACGGCGATCGTTGTAAAATTTTAGAACCAATTCTTTATTTTTTCTCCATCCTTCCGGCGATGCGACTTCCATTATGTCGTGATTTTCCCACAAACCATCCGCATCTCGAAAAGTTTTGATACCGCTTTCCGCACTCATGCCGGCACCTGTAAGTACCACTATTCTGTATTTATTCATAATTTTATTTTGCCACACTATTGTATAAAAAAAATAATAATTTAAAAAATTTGTTAAAGCAATATTTACTAAAATATTTAAAAAAAAATAGTTTTAAAATAAAATTATTTAATAATTATTTTTTTTAAAATTTAATATGGAGATTTTATTTTTTTTACATAAAATAAATAAAAAATTTTCTTATTTGTTTTTTGTTTAGTTGTATTCTATTTGGCTTAATCCTATTTTTGCAAAATAAAATTTAATTTTTTAACTTTAAAATTCTGCCAAAATGAAACGTTCCTTACTAATGACCTTAGGTCTGTTGTCAACGTTATTTATTTTTACTTACAGTAAATGCTTCAGTGATTTTGTGGACTCCATTGTAATAACATTGGATAACAACAATAGGTTGACTGATGCTTACTTCACTGTTAAAGCATGCCCAACCGCGGGTGATCAAAGTTTTATTCGCATTTATTCAGTGAAAGAAATGAATGACAGTTTGGCTTCTATTTCAAGAAAACTTCGAATACAAAATGTCGAACTTAAAAGTGTAGTTAATTATACTTTGGATTCTTTCAAATTAATTATAGTTCAGGATACTGTATCACAGAATCCTCTTCAACTGGGTAATCTGAAATTCAATGTTCTAGATTATGTATCAGT
>JAYTIA010000191.1:0-2034 GCA_043732145.1 Saprospiraceae bacterium | reverse complement strand
AAGATTTTTTAGTCAAAGGGCAATTTGATGCTAAATTACTCGGTCGAGCTATTCGTTTTGCTTTTCAACGCTATCAAGAAGTTTTCAAACTCACCGAGCGCACGCAGCAACTTACAAGCATCGAAAAACGACACGTCAGCGCACATAAATTGGCGGCTTTCGGTAACTGGGAAATGGATGTGGCAACGAGTGAAATGCTTTGGTCGAGGGAAATGTATAGCCTTTTGAGTTTGCCGCAAGGGTCGGGTACGCAAAAACTCTCCGACTTTTTCAATACTGCTTATACAGACGACAGAGAAAAAGTGGAAGTTTTATTTGAAGATGCCGCTAAAGACGGAAAAACGCATCGGATGGAATATCGTTTGCAAGTCGGCACGTCATTCAAATGGTTGGAAGCCAATGCGCAAGTGCATTTTGATGATGTAACACAACGCATGATTTTGATTGGAAATATACAGGACATTACGGAACGCAAACAAAACGAACTCAATTCAACAGCTATTGCTCTTCTCAACGCAACACCGAATGTTGTGGAATCTTCACGTGAACAAATTTTTCAGAATTTGAGTTTCAACTCGCGTACATCACTCACCACCATTTTCAATACACTTTATTTATTTGAAAGTACGATTGCCGCACCGCAACAACACGAAATTTATAATACACTGAAAGCGTCGGTGGATGATTTGAATGTCTTGATAGATAAATTATTGAACTACTCTTTTATGTTTTCGCACAAACTGCACATCAGTCAAGATGAATTTGATTTGCGCGGATTCGTCATCTCTTTAAACAAAGCGATTGAAATTAAAGCACAGCGTTCAAAAATTATTTTTGAAACGGAATATGATACTACGTTACCCAAAAAAATTGTTGCCGATGAACAAAAACTCACGCAAATTATGCTCAATTTAATTGATACTTGCATCGAGTGTGCTGTTAAAGACAATAATAATCGCGTTGTTTTTAAATTGACTTATGACATGAATGATGCGCATCTGAAAATTCATGTCTGTTTATCTCAATCGTTGTTAAATGCAGAAAGTATTATCGGCTTACTCGACGAACCGGAAGATAATATTCAATGGCAAGCACAGCAAACGGGTAGCAGTTTTAAAAATTTATTTTTATTAAAAATGGCAAGGCGTTTGACGTTAGCTTTGGACGGGAAGTTCACCATCGCCCATGCCGCCGGCAAAAATTTAAATATTAATTGTACATTGCCGATAAAAACCGGCGGAACTTCAGCACGTCAGCTAAAAAATTTAGATTTTCCGGCGCGTATTCTTTTAGTCGAAGATCATTACTTGAATCAAATAGCCACCAAAAAACTTTTAGCTCAACTTTCCACTTTTATCAGTGTTGATATTGCCGAAAACGGAGCCATTGCAGTCGAAAAATGTCAAGCCACACATTACCATGTTATTCTGATGGATTTGAATATGCCCGTAATGAATGGTTTTGAAGCAACAAAAAAAATTCGCGAACGTTTGAAAACGCCGATTATCGCCCTCACCGCTGCTGCTTCCACCGCAGAATCGGAACGCTGTTTCCAATGTGGCATGAACGATTATATGTCGAAACCTTTCAAAGCACCGGTTTTGTATCAAAAAATTCTCACAGTTTTATCGAATGTTTTAGTCACGGTTTGAATTTAATGAAAAATAGACGATGGATAATGAATGAACAGTAAATAAATTTGTTCATTGTCTATCGTCTATTTTTCATTAAATAAGGCAGCCCGATTACTCGAACTGCCTTTTGTATGTAATGGTAAAAATTGTAATTTTTTTTTGTACTATTAGCTATTTTATTTCAAAGAGTCCTTCTTCCTGTACTTCCACCGGTTGAACTTGTTTCTTTACCGATTTGTGCGGCACTTTTGCAACGGTTTTAGTTGATGCCGAAGCTGAAACAATTTCAAAAAGCCCTTCTGAACTATCATCCGTATTGCTGCGAATATCGATAATCCGAGGCGTTTGAAATGTTTCCTTATTTTCTGTAAATTGTCTAGCCGGTTGTTTGTCCGGCACT
>JAYTIA010000190.1:0-14148 GCA_043732145.1 Saprospiraceae bacterium | reverse complement strand
GATTATCGAGATACAATTGTTTTTCACGTTCCAAAATTTGTAAACCGAGATATGCCGCACCTAAATCACCGGAAATACAAACCAAGTCGCCGACTTTTGCACCGTTGCGATAAACCAATTTATCTTTTTCACCTTGTCCGATAGCAGTAACGCTGATGACTAATCCGCGTGGTGATGAAGTCGTATCGCCGCCGACTAAATCAATATTGTAAAACTTGCAAGCGGCGTAAATACCTTCATACAATTCTTCGACAGCTTCTACCGAAAAACGATTCGATATGGCTAACGATATGGTAATCTGTTTCGGTTGCGCATTCATGGCATAAATATCCGACAGATTCACCACCACTGCTTTGTATCCGAGATGTTTGAGCGGTGCGTACATCAAATCGAAATGAATACCTTCGATGAGTAAATCAGTAGAAACAACAGTAAGAAAACCGGTATTATCAATCACTGCCGCATCATCGCCAATACTTTTTACTGTTGAAGGTTGAACGGTTGCATTATTCGCCGTCAAACGGTCAATTAATCCAAATTCGCCGAGTGCGCCTATTTCTGTTCTGTCCATATAAGTTTAGCTATGTACTGTCAGGGTAATTATTTTAATTTTTAAGTAAAACTATTTAGCAACTTGCGAACTTACCTCATTCAGAGATTTTCATTTTTTTCCACGCGTTAATTAAACCATTTGTAGAACTATCAAATTTTTCAACGCTATTATCTCCGCGCAATTCCGGTAAAATATTATTCGCCAATTGTTTACCGAGTTCTACTCCCCATTGATCAAAACTATAAATATTCCAAATGATGCCTTGCGTAAAAATTTTGTGTTCGTACATGGCAATCAAACTGCCCAATGTACGCGGCGTGAGTTCTTTGAACAAAATAGAATTGGTTGGTTTATTGCCCGTAAAAACTTTGAACGGTACGAGTGGGGCGTAATCTGCAAGTTTTTTTCCGGCTTTTTCAAATTCAGAAATCACTTCTTCTTTCGTTTTGCCGAGCATGAGGGCTTGCGTTTGTGCAAAAAAATTGGAAAGCAAAATCGCGTGGTGTTCACCCATCGGATTATGACTAATTGCCGGCGCGAGAAAATCGCACGGAATCATGCGCGTACCTTGATGAATGAGTTGATAAAAAGCATGTTGACCATTTGTTCCAGGTTCTCCCCAAATTATCGGACCGGTCGGATACGTTACTTCGTTGCCGTTTCTGTCCACGTGTTTGCCGTTACTTTCCATATTGCCTTGTTGAAAATAGGCGGCGAAGCGGTGTAAATATTGGTCGTAAGGTAAAATCGCTTCTGTTTCTGCTCCCCAAAAATTACCGTACCAAACACCGATGAGCGCGAGCAGCACCGGCATATTTTTTTCAAAAGGCGTTTTGCGAAAGTGATTATCCATCGCATGAAAACCTTCCAACATTTTTTTAAAATTATCGAACCCGATGTATAACGCAATAGACAAACCTATCGCAGACGTGAGCGAATAACGTCCGCCGACCCAATCCCAAAAACCGAACATATTGGCGGGGTCAATGCCGAATTTTACGACGGCTGCTTCGTTTGTAGAAAGCGCGGCAAAATGCAACGCTACAAATTTCGGATCTTTTGCAATAGCCAAAAACATTTCACGCGCTGATTGTGCGTTCGTCATCGTTTCTTGCGTCGTAAAAGTTTTGGAAGCCACGAGAAACAAAGTTGTTTCCACGTTTACAGTTTTCATCACTTCCGCTAAATGCGTCGCGTCCACATTGGAAACAAAATGTACCTTCAAATGATTGGCGTAAGGTTTTAGTGCTTCTGTCACCATCACCGGACCTAAATCGGAACCGCCGATACCGATGTTGACAATATCGGTAATCGCCTTTCCGGAAAAACCTTTCCATGCACCGGAAATGATGCGCTTACAAAATTTTTCCATTTTTTGCAAAACAGCACGAACTTCAGTCATCACATTTTTTCCATCCGACATCACTACAGCGTTTGTTCGATTGCGCAAAGCTGTGTGCAGTACTGACCTATTTTCAGTCATATTAATCGCTTCACCCGTAAACATCGCTTCGATTGCCGATTTCAATCCACAATCTTTTGCCAATTTCAACAAAAGTTTTAAAGTCTCGGCGGTGATGATATTTTTTGAATAATCCACAAGAATATCTTCAAATTGCAAAGACATTTCCGAGAATCGTTTCGGATCTTCGGCGAAAAGCGTTTTCATCGGCGTTGCTTGCATCGCTTTTTGATGTTTAACGAGTTTTTTCCAAGCAGTCGTAGTAGTAGGATTTGTTTTAGGAAACATAGCTCAATTTTGGATTTGGATTTTGGATTTTATCTGATAAATCAAAAATCAAAAATCCTTTATTTTTTGACAAAGATAATTAGATTTTGGATTGCCGGTTATGGACTTCGGGTTTTATCTGATGAATTGGCAATCAAAAGTCTAAAAATTATACGTTTATGCTATTGACAACCTCATTTATTATGCATTATTTTGTACATTATCAATCAAAATTTTTAATCAATGGAAACCTACTTGCAACTTAAAAATATTTTGAAACACACTTATTTTTTAACGCTGTCGGGATGTATATTCTTTTCTCTCCCGATTTTCTCACAACCACCGGCGCAAGGACCGCCACTTACAAGTAACAATAACAAAGAATTGGGTATATTCGTTCTCATGAATGTGATTGAAAACACGATTCAGAAAAATTTGGATACCGTAAATGCTCAAACAGCACGAAAAAAAGATTCGACTGGCGTCGGAGCACATTTGAGTTATACTTACAAAGTTTTTCAACCCCAAATGACTTCAACGACTTTACTTGATGCGCCCAATGAAAACGAAGTACATATACCCATCATCGTCACTTATACGATTGACAATATATCGTGGCACGGTATCGGTTTTTTTTCAAGAACCATTTCACAAAGTATTGATGTTTATGTTACTTGCAAAAATTGGTTTACGTCGCAAGGTGCTTTAAACATTTATACCAAAGCGGATCGCGCTTTTATAGACGGCCATTCATTCGGAGAAGCTGCCTTGGATTTTTTTATTGGTCATTCTTTGACGGATTACGTTGACAGTAAAATACGCGCGTCACTGCCCGGCGCATTACAAACGGCGACGCAAATCGGTTCTGCACAGTGTAATTGTCTTGGTTTAGATCCCGGCACAAATCAATCGAATCATTATAAAGATGGTACCATAAAATTTGAATATCGAAAACCAATTTTTGACGGTGGCGGTTCGACAAACATTCTCAATACAATTGATGTCAATTTGTTGAGCATAAAAAGATTAACTGCACATTCATTTCCCGATAACTCCGCACTTTATAAGCCTGTTGAAGATATTCAACTCGTTTTTTATGTCAATCAAACATCGAAAGTGGCGCATATTGCGCAAATAAAAGAAGAAGAGGTACGGACTTTAAATTTGGGCAATATAAGTTTCACTAAACCTGCAAACAATGGTTCAACCGTAATCATAGCTAAAATAGATCAAGAACCGGGATTGAATCAAAGTGACAGCGGTTTCGATGTCTATTATAAAGATAAAAATTTTGGAGGCGGCATTCAAAAACTCGTCGTTACAAAATTTTATTGGCAGCCGCCGCAACATTTGCCGGGCGGCGGCATGACTAAACCAACTAAAATTATTGTGCCCGCTTATGAATTAACGGTGAATATCAATGTGCATAATATGGTTTTCAATAGCGCAAAGGATAAATAAGTGGTTGAATGAAAATAACCGCTACTTTTATATTGTACAATTTATTGGCAATCAATGTATAGCAATATTATTCATTATTCATTATTTGTAATTACTTAGCTCATACTTTTACTCACTGTTTTCGCTCTCCATTCGAGCGTTAAATAGTTATACTTTATATTTATAGGCTCGTCCTCGCTACACGAGAACTTCACACTTGAAAGAATTTTATTGGGCGACGCATTAAAAACCTTTGTATGCACGCCTTTTCGCGAAGCGAAAACAGTCAGTAAAAGTTCAAACGGTATAAAAGTTTTGGAGGTTTATCCTGTTTTATGTAAAACTTTCCCATTCTTTTTTCAATTCCGCCAAACTAATTGGCACAACGCCCGACGATTCGCATACGCGACCACCGGCTAAATTGGCTAAAAGTGTCATCGTTTTTAAATCTAAATTTAAAGCCAAACAAAGTGCTGCAACACTAATCACCGTATCGCCTGCTCCGCTCACATCTGTAATACTGCGTGGAATAGTCGGTTGAATAAATCCTTCTTGAGAAAATGCTTCACTAAAAATACCTTTTTCGGATAGCGTAATCATGGTTTGAGTTTGCCCGATTTTTTCGCGCAACAAGTTCGCCGCATTTTGTAACGCCAGGACATCGGATGTAACAGGAATAGTAAGTGCTTCACGTATTTCTTTTAAATTTGGTTTAAAGAGCGTCACATTTTTGTATTCGAAAAAATTTTTCTTTTTCGGGTCCACTGCTGTAGGAATCTTTCGAATTTGGGCTTCTTGTAGAATATCTCGAATATTTTTTTGGTAAAGAACACCCTTATTATAATCTTGCAAAATGATGGCGTGAATCGGCATTATATCGAGAAAAGTGCGGAGACGTTGAATAAAATTAACTTGAACATCTAAACTTAAATCGTGTGTGTCTTCGCTGTCAATACGTAAAAGTTGTTGTGTGCCGCTCACCACGCGCGTTTTAACGGTTGTCTTTCTTTCGTAAGATTTTAGAATGCCCTCGACAAATAAATGATTATCCGACATGAGTTTCAAAAAAACTGCCGCTTCATCATCTTTTCCAATCACACTGAATAAATAAGGCGTTGCCGACAATGATTTTATATTCAAAGCCACATTTGCCGCGCCACCTAATCTGTCCTCAGTATTTTCTAATTCAACAATAGGCACAGGTGCTTCAGGTGAAATGCGCCGAACTTTTCCGCGCCAATACCTATCGAGCATGACATCGCCGACAATAAGAATATTAAGTTTAGAAAAATTATTAAACATTTAGTAGTTTTGAACTATAAGCTATGAGCTATGAGCTTATGTAAGTTTGACAGTTCATAGCTCAAAACTCAAGCTCATAACTTATTTTTTCGTTGTGGTGACACCAAAAAACGGGCGATGCAACTCGCCATTTTCTTTATCATCTTTCTCGTTTATTACTTCTGACCAATTTACTAATTTATATCTGTCAAAAAGTAAAACGCCAATTACTGAGAATAAAAGCGTCGCTAAACCAGCGGATGCGATAAGTAAGATACGATTCGGGCGCGATTTCACAACCGGTACTTTTGCCGCTTCAATGACATTTAAGGCAGAAATATTTGTATTATAAGTTGTCTGCAATTGAATATAGCGTTGCATATCTTTTGCTTTTTGGTCACGTTCTTTTTCAAAAAGTTCTTTGATGAGCGATACTTTATTATAACCTTCATTATATTTACTCACCATTTCTTTATTGCGTTTGCTTTCTTCTTCATAACCGCGCATAGTAGCTTCCGTCATCGCAATTGAATCACGCGAAACATCCTTATTATTTTTTAGCGTATTGTACTTAGCTTGCGTCCGAATAAAATTGTTCTCGGCTTGTAAAGCAGTACTCATCATAGATTCCGTTTGTTTATCCGGATCAATTACACCGGTTGATTGGCGCAGAATGCGTAAAGAATCTCCTAATTGCGATAAACTTTTATCTCTATCAAAAATATTTTTTTTATAAGCATTGACAAGATTAAATTGACTTTGCTTAATCATCTGTTGTGCCATTTCGTCAATTTTTTCGCGCGCAGCATTGGCGATTTCGGCTGCCCATTTTCTATCCACATCTTCTACAGAAAGTTCTATCGCATCTAATTTTGTTTTTTTTACTTTGTAGCGATCTTCCAATTCTTCAAGTACACGAAAAGGTGCTTTGAGTTTCGCAGAATCCACGTCATAATGTTTATACAAGTCGAATTTTTTTATAAGAAAATCTTTCAACGGCTCCGACTCGGCGATTGACAAAACGCGGTCTATATCATTCGACGTACCAATATAATCCATATCTTTATTGGAAGTGCCGAACATTTGCTCCGGCTTAAAAACATCCGTACTGTTCACATAAAAAATTGTCGTTGATTTATAATAAGTGTATAAAAAAGTAAACGAGATTAAAGCAGTCACTACCACCACGCTCGCCAATAAAAGCAGAATTTGTTTTCTCCATTTATACAGTACCGCTATCACACCAATCAAGTCATCTTTTCCTTCCATATTTGTAAATTTGAGGCGCAAAATTAATATTTTTATTTTCAATTTAGAATTAAAATTTCTTTCTCATTCCTTAATTAAAACCTGTTGAAAACTTACAACAACCATTGCTTAACATGTGGGTAACATAAGAAAATTCTGGTGAGAAAAACACGCTTTATCCACCAAAAAAACTATCCACAAAAAAAAATCGCCGCTACGTTAATAACATTGATCGTTCAGTTCAAAAATTTCTTAACATTCACTTAATATACACACCTATTTTATCGTTGAAAATCTTTTCGTGGAACGTCCGTGAATTATGTTAGTAATGTGGATAAACTTATAATTCACTAAAAATCAATTTTTTATTTTAAACGTTGATGTTTATAACGACAGTATTACATAACGGCGTGTGTGCAAGACTAAATTATTCCACGTTTATCCACTTATGCACAGCCTTAATAATAGAGAATAATAGTTTTTTTTAAAAAAATAATTTTAATACTATTTATTTACCGTTGTGGATAACGCAAAAAATATTTTTTATTTACAGCAACGGTAATTTTTTTTGTTTCAAGACTTCACAAATCGTAAAATGTCGGTACTTTTGTAGTTGAGAACAGCTATAAGCCTTCAGCTATCAGCTTCTATACTTTAGCTGCTAACAGCTGAAGGCTTATAGCTCCAAGCTCATAGCTTGATATCTTCCTACTTATGAAAACTTGTGTATTTCCCGGCTCTTTCGATCCTATTACCGTCGGACATGTTGATTTAGTGCGCCGTGCTTTACCTTTATTCGATAAAATTATTATTGCTATTGGCGTTAATACACAAAAGCAAACACTTTTTTCACTCGAACAACGAACAGACTGGATAAAAACGATTTTCGCCGATGACAAAAAAGTATCCGTGGATACTTTCGAGAAACTTACGGCAAACTACTGCATAAAAAAAAATGCGCATTGGATTTTGCGCGGCTTGCGCAGCAGTGCTGATTTCGATTACGAAAAAACAATCTCTCAACTTAACTTTATCGTAGGTAATGGTGTAGAAACTTTTTTCTTGATTTCGCAACCGCAATACTCTCATATTTCATCTACCATTGTCCGAGAAATTATTAAAGGCGGTGGCGATGCGTCACCGTTTTTACCGCCGCAAATTGATCTGAATTTATAGAATTTCAGATCAATTTCGGTTCATAAAAACAATCACAATCACATTTCAACCATGAAACATTTCCTTTTCTTATTTTTACTTTTCACAACGCTTTTGAAAGCGCAAGCACCGATTGTCGGCTCGCGGTGGACTTACTTCCAAAGCGATTTGGGCGGATTAAATGGCAAACCTTATTTCTTAGATGTTGTTGCCGATACTATTATTCATGACAAAATTGTAAAACGCTTCAACAACAGCGGTACAAAAACAAATTGTGCTGCGCAACCTTCTTCGCCCTACGTTTTATACGAAAACAAAAAAGCGTTTCAATATGACGTTGTACGCGATCAGTTTTTCCTGCTTTACGATTGGAATAAAGGTAAAGGTGATACAGTCTCCGCTTATATAAGTTTCCCCTCACGTATTGATTCATTTAAGTACGTTATTGATTCAATAATTTATTGGACACCTAACGGCGAGTTTTTGAAAGTCCAATCAGTGCATTATTTGCAAACCGGTACTTCGCGCTACGGATTTGCGAGTTACAATCTGATAGAAAAAGTCGGGGCGAATGCTTATTTTTTCCCTCAGTACATTGGTTGCGATCCGGTTCAGTGGGGCAGTATTCGTTGTTTTGAAGAACCGGGACAAATTCCGGTCAAGTTTGTTAATTACAAGTGCGATAGTGTTTTTATCCGGACCGGGACCGAAGACTTTTTGGATGATAGAAATGTGCGCATTTATCCAACACTTACTTCAACAGATATTCATTTAGAAACTTTAAGTGATACGCATCATGAAAAGTATTTTGTTTACGTTTCCGATGCTTTGAACCGCGTGATACAGCAAGATGTATGGCAAGAGCAAGAAACTTCTAAAGTTATAGACACAAATAATTGGCAGACCGGAATTTATTTCGTCACTTTGCGAAATGAAAGCGGCGCACGAAGCACGAAGAAGATAATTAAGAATTGAATAGATTTTGGATTTTGGATTTTAGATTTTTTTTAATTTCTATCAGACTTAAAATCTAAAATCCGAAATCTAAAATCGTAAATCAATATGGCACAAATACCAAAAGCATACAACGAACCGATTTTGAATTACAAACCTGGTTCACCTGAGAAAATTGCCTTGAAAAATGCTTTGGCGGATGCGAAGGCAAAACGCATTGAAATACCGATGTACATCGGCGGGCAACATATTTTTACCGAAGATAAAATGCCTATGTCGCCGCCGCATGAACATAAACACATACTTGGACACTACAATAAAGGCACCGCCAAACACGTAAGTTTGGCAATTGAAGCGGCACTGAAAGCAAAAAACGCTTGGGAAAATATGCAGTTTCATAGTCGCGCTGCTATATTTTTGAAAGCTGCCGATTTACTGACGGGTCCTTTCCGTGCGAAAATGATGGCAGCTACGATGTTGTGTCAATCTAAAAATGCGTATCAAGCAGAGATAGATTGTATATGTGAGTTGGCTGATTTTTTGCGTTTCAATGTGCAATTCGCTTCCGAAATTTACGCGCAACAACCGAACAGCAGTACCGGTGTGTGGAATATAATGGAATATCGCGCCTTAGAAGGATTTATTTTTGCGCTCACACCGTTTAACTTCACGGCAATCGCCGGAAATCTTAGCTCAGCTCCGGCAATTTTGGGCAACGTTGTAGTTTGGAAACCGGCAGATAGTCAGATTTATTCCGCCAACGTTATTATGGAAATTTTTGAGGCGGCAGGATTACCGGACGGTGTTATCAATTTAATTTACGGCGATGGACCGACTATCGGTGAAGTAATTTTTAATCACCGTGAGTTTGCCGGGTTACATTTTACGGGCAGTACGGCGGTGTTTCAAAGTATGTATAAAACCATCGGAAATAATATTTCTAATTACAAAAGTTATCCGCGTATTGTCGGTGAAACGGGTGGAAAAGATTTTGTCATGGTACATCCGTCCGCAAATCATCGAGCAGTAGTGACGGCACTCGTGCGCGGTGCTTTTGAGTACCAGGGACAAAAATGTTCGGCGGCTTCGCGGGCTTATATTCCGAAATCTGTTTGGAAAAAAATTGAGCATGAATTAGTGAACGATATAAAATCATTAAAAACCGGCAGTACAGAAGATTTTACCAATTTTGTGAACGCCGTGATAGACGAACGCGCTTTCGATAAAATTGCCGGTTATATTGATTTTATAAAAGCGCAACCTGATGCAGAAATTATTGTCGGCGGCAGTTACGATAAATCCGTAGGATATTTTATAGAGCCGACAATCGCCGTCACTGAAAATCCGAATTTCAGAACACTGAAAGAAGAAATTTTCGGACCCGTCCTTACGATTTATATTTATGCAGATAAAGATTTTGAAAAAGTTTTAGACTTAGTAGATACCACTTCAGCTTACGCACTTACCGGCGCGATTTTGTCCACATCCCGTGAAGCCATTGATTTGGCTACGCACAAATTGCGCAATGCCGCAGGTAATTTTTATATCAACGATAAACCGACCGGGGCAGTTGTGGGGCAACAACCTTTTGGCGGTGCGCGTGCAAGCGGCACAAACGACAAAGCCGGTTCTGTTTTGAATTTATACCGTTGGTTATCTCCGCGTACCATCAAAGAAACTTTTGTACCGCCAACGCATTATAGCTATCTGTTTATGGAGGAAAAATAATTAGTTATCCGTTATCGGTTATCCGTTATAAGTTACCTGTTATCCGTTAATTGTTAAAACTAATAACTTATAACGGATAACTAATAACGGATAACCGATAACGGATAACTAATAACGGATAACCGATAACCAATAACGGATAACTAATAACGGATAACCGATAACCGATAACCAATAACCAATTTATGTCTTCAATAAAATTATTTTCCGGTACTTGTTCCCATTATTTAGCAGATAAAATCGCCGATGAGTACGACCAAAAATTAAGCGATATAACAGTGTCGCGTTTTGCCGATGGTGAAATGCAACCGGTCATTAACGAAAGTGTCCGCGGTGATAATCTTTTTTTTATACAATCTACTTTCGCGCCCGCCGATAATTTACTGGAATTGTTGTTGATGATTGATGCCGCTAAACGTGCTTCGGCGGGTTATATCACCGCCGTTATTCCTTATTTCGGTTATGCGCGTCAAGACAGAAAAGATAAACCGCGTGTGCCGATTTCCGCCAAACTGATTGCCAATATGCTTTCTGCCGCCGGTGTGGACCGTATTATGACGATGGATTTGCACGCCGACCAAATTCAAGGATTTTTCGATATTCCGCTCGACCATTTGAAAAGTGAACCGATTTTTGTCAATTATTTAAAATCCGGTGATGTAACAAATTTATTATTCGCTTCACCGGATGTCGGCGGCGTAAAACGCGCCAGAAACTTTTCGCGCATTTTCGAACGCGATTTCGTTACTTGTTCTAAATACAGAAAACGCGCCAATGAAGTCGCAGAAATGAATGTCATCGGTGATGTGGAAGGTTTTGATGTCGTTTTGGTAGATGATATAGTCGATACAGCCGGTACACTTTGCAAAGCAGCAGAGGTAATTATGCAAAAAGGTGCGAAAAGTGTACGTGCGTTTGCAACGCATCCGATATTAAGCGGTAAGGCTTACGACAATATTAATAATTCTGTTTTAACGGAATTAGTTGTATGTGATACACTACCGTTGCAACAATCGTCGCCGAAAATTCATGTGCTGTCAACGGCAAAACTTTTTGCACGTGCCATTCGCAACACACACGAAAATAAATCTATTGAGGCGTTGTATGATTATTAAATGGTTGATGGTTGATGGGTGATAACACATAGTTGCGCTTTTTAGTAGTAGGAAGGTGCGCGTGCAAGTAAAAAAAACCGGTATATTCGTTTTCGAATGTACCGGTTTTTTTATAGTACAAAGATTTAATTTGACGAAATAATTAATTATATTTTTGAATTAACTCAAATTTTTAAAGTTATTTAAAAAAAAATTGCCAAATTATTTATTTTTATAATTTTTTATTTTATTTTTGTAAAACGAATTTTAAAAACGAATTTTTTTTAAATAATTTATTCAAAACCAAGAACCAAGTTGTTAAGAAAACTTCTGAACACATACAGGCTCGAATAAATTTAAGAATATGCAAGAATTTATAAAGTTGTAACCAAATATTTTTTCATTTTTTAAAACTTTTCAATCTATGTTCTTAAATATTATTGTTTCACTTGCGGCGTGGTTTCGAAATCCTCTTAGACCACCAAACTGGGAAGATCCAAATTGGGGACGCAGAATTGGCTCAATAGCCGCCGCTCTTATTGGCGGTCTTGGAAGTGTTTATTTAGTTGATAGATTAGGAAGTACCAGTAACGGTTCAGAATTAATATCCGCCATCGCAGCTTATGCCGGCAGTACTGTTCTGAGCGGCATTGCTGATGTGATGCTCAATCCGCAACCGCTTCCACCCGTAAGATAAAAATGTTTAGGTAAAAACGAAAAAGCCGCTTTTTGAATAAATTATTTGCTCAATTAAACATGATTAATTCCAAATTTTCAGTGTTAGAAAACTCGGGGTTTTTTGTTAAATAAAGCCCGCGAATTTATCAACTTGCAATGTATATATTTATTCATTGAAATAAAAAAAGCGCAACGCACGTGAAAAAAAAATGCGCAAAGAAATTTATTTTTCTCTGCGCATTTTTTTAATTTAAAAAACCAAGATTAAAGGATTTAAAAATTTCAAGATTTTTTTCAAAAAGAAATTAACCATTAACCCTTAACCATTAAAAATTATCCCGCTTTTCCCAATTCTTTGCGCAACCGCGCAACCGGTACGTTGAGTTGTTCGCGGTATTTTGCAACTGTGCGACGCGCAATATTGTAACCGGATGCCATGAGCATGGATTTTAATCTTTCATCGGAGAGCGGTTTCTTTTTACTTTCGGCACCGATAATATCCGTCAAGATTTTTTTCACTTCGAGCGTAGAAACTTCATCACCTTCACTGGTTTGAAGCGATTCGGAAAAGAACCCTTTTAATAATTTAGTACCAAATTCAGTTTGTACGTATTTTGAATTGGCGACGCGAGACACCGTAGAAATATCTAAGCCCGTCACATCGGCAATATCTTTTAAAATCATGGGTTTAAGACGTTTTTCGTCACCCGTCAAAAAAAACTCGTATTGGTACTGCAAAATCGCATACATGGTGCGAAACATCGTTTGTTCGCGTTGGCGAATGGCGTCAATAAACCATTTAGCCGAATCAATTTTTTGTTTGATGAACATGATGGCTTCTTTCTGCATCCTATCGGAATGACGACCTCCACTGTTTTTATACGATTTCAACATGTCTTTATAGTGTTCGCTGATGCGCAAATCCGGCACGTTACGGCTGTCAACGATGAGTTCTAAAGCACCTTCTCTATTTTCTATACTGAAATCCGGTACAATATATTGTTGATTTCGTTCTCTGTCGCTTGCATAACCGGTTGCCGGACGCGGATTCAATTTAACGATTTCGTCAATAGCGATTTTCAAACCGTCTTCATCTACATTTAAAGATCTTTGCATTTTTGTATAATGCTTCTTAGAAAACTCATCGAAATAATCATTTACGATGCGCGCCGCTGTCCGCAAATTGAAAATATCAATCGGTAACAGTTTATGATGTTCTATTTTGTTTCGAATTTGCAGTAACAAACACTCTTGCAAAGTACGAGCCCCGATACCCGGCGGATCGAAACGTTGAATTTTATCTAACATCCGCAAAACATCGTCTTCAGATACTTCTATATTTTGAGCAAAAAGTAAATCATCGGTAATGGCAGCAATTTCGCGGCGCAAGTAACCGTCATCGTCAATAGAGCCGATAATTTGTTTAGCGATAAGTAGATCATTTTTCTCTTTCAAATCAAGCAAACCAAGTTGTTGCTCTAAATATTCGTGAAAACTATTTTCAACAGCAATAGGAATCGTTTTTTCTTCTTCTTCATTGCCGCCGGATTCACCTTTAGTTTTATACATCGATGGGTCATCTTCGATATAACGTTCAAGGTACTCATCCAATTCATAATCGTCGTTCGGCAAGCGTTCTTCTTCTTCCTCTCTAAAATCTTCAGCTTCACTACTGCTGTCGTCAAATTCGTCGATGCCGGGTGTTTCGGGCAAGTCTGCGCCGAAATTATCTTCTTCATATACATCACCCGTTTCCAAAACAGGATTAATTTCCATTTCTTCTTGAATACGTTGGTCTATATTCATAGTGGGAATTTGGAGCAATTTCATCAGTTGAATTTGCTGCGGAGAGAGTTTTTGATGCTGTTTCTGATAAAGTCCAAGTTTCTGCATGGGAAATTATTTGTCGGTTTTGTAAATGGTAATGAGTTTTCTAAAAGTTATGTTACGAGATTAGGGAATAATGAATAATGAATAATGAACAATCTTGAAAAAATTGTTCATTGTTCATTATTAGTTGTACATTAAATAAATGTCACACCTTGCGCGATAATTTTTGATTTTATTTTTTCGGATAAAGTGACAGAGCTATTTAAAAAAATCAAAAATTATTTTATTTAACGGCACATGCAAAAATATTTAAAAAAAATATTAACATTTTTAAATCGTTTGCAATTTTACAGTTTTTTTATTGACAAATACAAATTTTTTTTTAATTATTTTTTTATAGTTATAAATATTTTTAAAAAAAATTTATTTAATAAATTGATTAATAAATAATTACAACG
>JAYTIA010000189.1:0-5552 GCA_043732145.1 Saprospiraceae bacterium | reverse complement strand
TAAAGAAGTCAAAAAATATAAAGGCAAAATACCTTGTAATTTTACGGTTAAAACCTTTTTTAAGGCGTTTGATAGTCCTTAGCTTGACGGCTATGGTCGGAGACGCTCGAATAGTGCGTGAAAAATTTAAAAATTTTCACGAGCGTTGGTGTTTTTTTAGCGTACACTGTCTGAACTTGAATTAAACGAATTAAAGAATTTTTCGAATTGGTAAAACCAAGTTGAAATTCGAGAAATTCGAGAAATTCGTTTAATTCAAGTTCAGACGATTTTTTTAACAATTAAAAAGATTTTAAATCATGCAAAAATTTATAATAGTTTTTTTATTTTTCGTTTGTTTTTTTTCAAACACACAATCACAAACCGCACCGCGTTATGATACGGTTATGGTAGCGGTATTTAACACCGGCGCGAAATACCGCATCGCTTCCGCCGAGTTCGGCGCGAGTACAAGTACACTTTTCGATGCCAAACGGCAATTTGTCGGCACATTGGTTGCGGGTAAAGAATTAACGAATTAACCACCAAATGAATTTAAAAATTCTTTCAGTTTTATTTTATAATTTTCGCCGCCAACTGCCCAAAGATTTTTATGCCCCGCATTCTTTACGATTTCAAAAAATTTATGGGTGGATGCACAATGTTCAAAATTATTTTTATTGAATTCGATAGGGATTTCTTTATCTGCATCGCCGTGTGCAAAAAATATATTTTGATGAATCAGTTCAGCAGATTTTACCGGTTTTACTTCGTCCGGATTGAAATGCGCGATGGCACCGGACTTCTTCAAAACTGTATTTGCTAACCATATGGAATTGATAAAAAGTAAATTTTTGCCGTATTCTTTTATAACTTTATTCAATTCATCAAAAGTGCTTTCTACTATGCCGAATTTAATTCTATCATCAACAGCCATAGATTGCAATGCAATTGCACCACCCAACGAACTTCCCCAGATGCCGATGTTTTTACTTGAATCATTTTTCAAAATAAAATCAACAACAGAACTCACATCATATTTTTCATAAAAACCGAAAGTACAGTAGTCGCCATTACTTTCGCCGTGTGCACGTCCGTCAAATACTATTGCATTATAACCTTCATTGCAAAAAAATTGCGCCCTGCCTAACTGCCCTTCTTTACAATCGGAAATACCGTGCAATAAAATGATATTGCCTTTTGCTTTTGTTTGATTGGTTTTCAAAAAATACCCGACAAGTTTCAAACTATCAGAAGTTATAATTTCGATGCGGGTTCCGGACAAACCGTAATCAGAAGGTAGAATTTTATTCTGATAACGCGCCGGATCATTTTTAGCAATCCGGCGATAAGGTTTTATCGGTGAATAAGGTAAAACGTGTTCAATGGCGATGTATGAGCCAAGCGTAAATAAAATTGAAAGTATAACTGCCGGTTTTATAAATTTTTTCATCAAGAACTTCTCCGGTTTCAAATTGTTTAAGGCAAAGATAAATTTCATACACAGAAACATAAGTTTTTTACGTTTCTAAAATAGAAAAGATACTATTTTCGTGTAGTTTAATCATCGTCGCGGTTTTGAACTACAAGTACGGATTAAAAAAATTATTTTCAATTTTCAATTTATGGATAATTATACAGTTCCCGCGCAAACGCGCATCGGACACATTCATTTGAAAGTAGCAGACCTTGAACGCTCGCTGAAATTTTATCGCGATTTGTTGGGTTTTGAAATTACGTCAATGTACGGAACGCAAGCTGCATTTATTTCTGCCGGCGGTTATCATCATCATATCGGATTGAATACTTGGCACAGTGAAGGTATGTCGCCGGCAAAAGAAAATAGTGTGGGTTTATATCATACGGCGATACTTTATCCGACGCGAAAAGATTTGGCGGTCATTTTAAAAAGACTCGTTGATGCGAAATATCCGCTCACCGGAGCAAGTGATCATGGCGTGTCGGAAGCTTTATATTTGAATGATCCGGACGGCAATGGCGTAGAATTATATTGGGACAGACCAAAAGAACTTTGGTCATATAATCCGGATGGCACTATTGAAATGTTTACAAAACGTTTGGATATGGCGGGGCTATTGGAATTAAATAATGAGGTTTAATTACTTTAATAAACGAATTAACCAATCTATCAATTAACCAATTACCAAAAAAAATCGTAATTTTGCGGCTTCAAAACCAATTGTAATTTCTCACGCATAAAATATCAAATTATGACGGACGTTTTTATTCCGGAATTGCCTAAAAAACCGGTAGTTATTAAGAAACATAATTTCAGTGCAGGTCCTGCAATTTTGCCGGATGAAGTTATTGCACAAGCCGCAGAGGGTGTGTGCAATTTAAACGGCGGCGGATTAAGTGTATTGGAAATGAGTCACCGCAGTAAAGAAATCGTTGCGATTTTTGATGAAGCAACGGCTCTAATGAAAGAATTGATTGGGTTATCTTCTGATTATGAAGTAGTTTGGCTGAGTGGCGGTGCATCTTCACAATTTTTTATGGTGCCTATGAATTTACTCGGCGACAACGAATCGGCTGCTTACGTGGATACAGGCACTTGGGCATCAAAAGCGATTGACGCGGCAAAACAATTCGGCAAACCGGAAGTGTTAGCTTCTTCGAAAGCGACAACTTACGACCAAATTCCGAAAAATTGGACAGTGCCGGCTGATGCGCAATATCTGCACATTACGAGCAATAATACGATTTACGGCACACAATATCATGATTTTCCTACAACAGAAAAACCGATTGTGTGTGATATGTCTTCCGATTTTTTAAGTCGCCCGATTCCGGTTGAAAAATTTGGATTGATTTATGCCGGTGCGCAAAAAAATATGGGACCTGCGGGTGTAACGTGCGTAATCATCAGAAAAGATATGCTCGGCAAAACGAAACGCCAAGTGCCGGTGATGTTGCAATATGATACTTTCGTAAAAGAAAAATCTATGTATAATACACCGCCGGTTTTTCCGGTGTATGTGTCTATGCTAACGTTGCGTTGGATAAAGAAAATGGGAGGACTTGCCGGTATGGCGACACACAATGCAAATAAAGCAGCGATTTTATACGACGAAATAGATCGCAATCCGCTTTTTGTTGGCAACGTTGCGAAAGAAGATCGCTCATTGATGAATGTTTGCTTCACGATGAAAAACCGCGAACTTGAACCGGCATTCGCGGCCTTGGCGAAAGAAAATAATATCAGCGGCATCGAAGGGCACCGTTCTGTGGGCGGTTTCCGCGCTTCAATTTATAACGCAATGCCAACGGAAAGTATTCTGCTGTTAGCGGATTTGATGAGAAACTTTAAATAGTTGACGGTTTAATTGACAATTGACAGTTGACAATTGACAACGGACAATAGAAAGTTGAAAATAGTTCGTTGTTAATTTTGCGTTGTCAATTGTCAACTGTCAATTGTCAATTATAAATATATGGAGGATTGGCAATTAGAATTTGAATGGTTGCGCGTGCGACATATCGTTAAAGACGCGCTGAAAAAAGAAACACTGCCCGATTTGAATCTTGTTTTATTAATGATAGGTATTCAAGAATTAGGGCATTGGAAAAAAAATTTTACAAAAGAAGAAAAACAAGACCTCATGCACATCGGTGTTTGTTGTCTATTGAGCGACGACGGCTACTACGAATTTATCGGACGCGATGCCGATCAATGGCCGCTGTATCGTCAAAAAAGAAAAATAGAAATTGTCGGCGAAAAAGTACAAGAAAGATTACTGAAAGAAAAAGCCGTAGAATATTTTAAATAATGGTTATTGGTTATCGGTTATTAGTTATTAGTTCAAAAAATTAATAACCAATAACCGATAACCAATAACCAATAAACATTTTATGAATTTTCTCACACTCGAAAACGTAACCAAGAGTTACGGTCCAAAAATACTCTTCAAAAACGTCAATCTTTTTGTCAATAAAGGTGACAGGATTGCTTTAGTGGCGAAAAACGGCAGCGGAAAATCAACGCTCTTACGCGTTCTTGCCGGTGTTGAAGGGTCGGAAGGTGAACAATCGAAAATACTTTTTGCGAAAGATGTGCGTAACGGTGTACTCGACCAAGATCCGGAATTACCCGGTGAATTGAAAGTACAAGATGCTATTTTCGCAACTGACAACGCACTGATTACCGCCGTAAAAAATTATGAATTAGCTTTGACGAGTGAAGATACTAATGCTTTGCAAAAAGCAATGGATATGATGGACGAATTGCAAGCGTGGGAAATTGAAACCAAAATAAAAGAAATTATTTCAGAATTAAAAATTGATGGTTTTTTAGAACAGCGTGTCTCAACACTAAGCGGCGGACAAAAAAAACGGGTGTCGCTCGCTCAAATGCTTATCGGCGAACCGGATTTTATGATTCTAGACGAGCCGACGAATCATTTGGATTTAGAAATGATTGAATGGTTGGAAAATTATTTTTCGTCGCGTCCGACACTCACAATTTTTATGGTAACGCACGACAGATATTTTCTCGATGCCGTTTGCAATACTATAATAGAACTTGAAGGCGGGAATTTTTATCGCTACCGCGGCAATTACACGTATTTTTTAGAACAAAAAGCCTTGCGCGATGAAATTAACGCATCAACACTTGATAAAACGCGCAAACTCTTTAAACGTGAACTCGATTGGATGAGTCGCACAGCACCGGCGCGTACTTCGAAAAACAAATCGCGCATTGATGAATTTTACGACATAAAAGACAAAGTCTCCGCCAAACGCGATAACGAAGATTTACAGATTGATATTAAAACTACATACTTAGGCTCAAAAATTTTAGAACTCCACAATTTATCTTACAAAATCGGAGATAGGCTTCTCATAAAAGATTTTTCTTACAAATTTAAACGCGGCGATCGGATCGGTATCGTTGGCATGAACGGTGTAGGAAAATCTACTTTTTTGAAACTTATCACCGAACAAATAAAACCTACCGGCGGAAAAGTAGCAGTCGGCGATACAATTTCTTTTGGTTATTATTCTCAAGACGGTTTAACTTTGAAAGAAGACAAGCGCGTGATAGAAGTCATTACTGATATCGCCGAGTATATTCCTTTAGAAAAAGGCGCGAAGATGACGGCATCATCGTTGCTCGAACGATTTTTATTTTCACGTGAACAACAACAAGTATATGCGTCGCAACTCAGTGGCGGTGAAAAACGGCGTTTGTATTTGCTGACGGTGTTGATGAAAAATCCGAATTTCTTAATTCTCGATGAACCGACGAATGATTTAGATATTGTATCGCTCAATGTACTCGAAGATTTTTTAGATACAATTTACAACGGTTGTCTCGTCATCGTCACACACGACAGGTATTTCATGGATAAACTAGTCGATCATCTTTTTATTTTTGAAGGCGAGGGCGTAATACAAGATAGCAACGGTAATTATACGGAATATAGAGAAGGTCTGAAACAACAGCAACGCGATGCAAAAATAAGTAGAGATGCGACAAAAAATAATTCGCCGGCATACGGCACTGTAAAAAAACAAGTGGGTGACGGCGAAAAAAAAGAATTAAAAAAATT
>JAYTIA010000188.1:0-2052 GCA_043732145.1 Saprospiraceae bacterium | reverse complement strand
CGCCGCTGTAAAATAACGGTACATAAATACCGACGACATCACCGACTTCCCAAGACAAACCGCCGCTTGAAATCCATGTCATATTGTTTTTAATAGAGGCGTTGCGATTGTCGGAAAAATAACCGAAATCAAAATACGGACGAATATTAAAACCTTTTGGCAATGATACCGGTAAATCTGCTTTTAAATTGACTGAAAAAATAAAATCATTACTGAAACCGAGTGCGGTTGAATTGCCCGAAGGTAACAAAAATTTCATCCCACCTTCTACATTCGGATTAATTTGATGCGCCCAAATACCGTTTTGTTCGTTGCGACCGATATAATAGTCGTCGTATTTATAATCATTGAAACCGTGTTGTACCAAACCCAAACTGCCACGCGCATTATTGAACAAATAAGAATTTTGCGAACCTGTTTGAAACAACATTGCACCGGCAAACAGCCGCGCAAAAATACTTTTTCCTTGCTGATAAACAAAATTGTGTTTCACTTCCAAAGTCGGACGCAAATACTGTTGTCGCGTTTGATTTAAGTCGAGATAAGATTGATATTCCGCCGATAATTTCCAAGAAGTATTACCTAAAGCATTTTTTTTACTGCCAATGTACGAGAGTTCAGAAATGTTTGATGTAAGCGTCGCTCTATATACACCATCCGTTGGAAGTGTACCCCAAAAATTTTCATTCAAAATTAAGTGTCGAAAACTTATTTTATGATTGAGTGCGGTAATTGCAGATTTTGAATTCAAATCAATAGAAGCATTAAAACTTAATCTGTTGTAATCATTATTGTACAAAGTATTTGAAAATCCTTGTCTTGATTCATAATTAGAAAACTTTTTCCAACCCGCACCAAAAGTAATTTTATTTTTTCCCGAAAAAAAAGAATAATCCGCATCCGCAACACCGTTAATTTGTTTTTGTTTAAAAGAATACATCGGCGCAAGAGACCATTCAAAATTTTTAAGCGGTAGAGTTCCGTTGTGCAAAAGAATGCCAAGCATACCGCCGTCATAAACATTGTAACCGACCGCCGGCGCGATATAAATATTAGTGCGTTGCGAATTATCTAATCCGCCCAAAAATTTTAAACACAAGGGTGGGGTAGCGGGTAAAAAATTAGAATTTGGGTTGTAATAATTATCGCCGCGATTGATGTCCGGAATAATGTGGTCGGCATCAATAACAAACGCAGATGCGAGGAGGCATCGCATCTCTACACTCATCGTGTCTTTAATACCTTTATACCATTGTCGCGCAACAATTTTATTGTTTTTATTTACGGCACAAATTTCAAAAGGTACATCAAGTCCGGTTTTGTTTTTTACGACGATTAGATATTTATCGCCGATTTTTTTCGCGCCGGTGATTTTATAATCAACTTGTTTCGTGCTACTTATTAATCCGTCAAAAAACCAAGATAAATTTTCACCGATTTCAGTTTCAAAAACTTGTCGCACATCTGCGGGTTGCGGATGTTTAAATTGCCATGCCGAATAATAATTGTGCATCATTTTATCAAATTTCTCAACGCCGAGATATTTTTCTAAAATGCGCATAGATATTGCCGTTTTCGCATAAACATCTAAACCGTAATTCAATTCCGTCAAACTATCCGATGTTGTTGACGGTGCTTGATCGCGGCGCAAAAACATCTGTTTTTGCATCATAATTTCAAATTGCGAGTAATCAGATCCCTTACTCAAAAAATTTTGTTTAATTTTTTTGGAAGTATCTTTTGGATAATATCTTTCCGCGTAACCGGTTTCAAAATAAGTATTAAAGCCTTCGTCCATCCAACCGTTATCGCGCTCGTTGCTGCCGAGAATGCCGTAAAACCAATTGTGTCCGACTTCATGCGTTATAGTTTCGTCCAAATCTTTTGCCGTCGGCATATCGCCAATTAGCGTAATCATCGGATATTCCATGCCGCCGCCGACACCATTCGATTGTTGCATCACCGCAGAAGCGTGTGTGTAAGGATAATCGCCGACGCGCTCGGAATAATATTCGACGGCACGCGCCGCATAACGCGCCGCGTTTTTCCAAA
>JAYTIA010000187.1:0-5562 GCA_043732145.1 Saprospiraceae bacterium | reverse complement strand
ATTGTATCTAATATGGATGTCTATTTCACATACAAAAAGTTATTGCCGACACTGTCGCATCCCGAAAAAACTTTAAATCAAGAACGTTCCACCTCCGCACTTATTTTTTATTGGGGTATTCGCAAAACTTTTAGTCAATTGCATTTGCATAATATTTTTTTTTCCGACGACTATAAAAAAGAATTTGAAAATTTATCACGAGGAACACTTTGTGACGATCCAACGGTATATGTAAATATCACTTCAAGTTTAACATCTTCAGACGCGCCGGAAAATTGTGAAAATTGGTTTGTGATGGTGAACGCACCTTCAAACAGCGGACAGGATTGGGAAGAACTCATTGTGCGGACGAAAAAAAATATTATTGAAAAGCTTTCGCGCATTTTAAAAACAGATATTTCCGATTTAATTGATGCAGAAGAAGTTTTATCGCCACTCGGTATAGAATCGAAAACGCAATCTTATGCGGGTGCTTTATATGGTACGAGCAGTAATAATAGAATGTCCGCATTTTTAAGACACGCAAACTTCACTTCACAAATAAAAAATTTATATTTTTGCGGCGGTTCTGTTCATCCGGGCGGTGGTATTCCTTTGTGTTTACTTTCAGCGAAAATTGTAGATGAGTTAGTTGGTTAGTTGGTTTGTTGGTTGATAAAGAAGATATATCGATTGTATATCATCCATCGTCCATCATCTGAAATAAAAAAAACGCCTCGACAAAAGCGAGGCGTTATCAACAAATTATAATCCCATGAACATATTACGAATTTAGATAGAAAAATTTGCAGCGGAATAAAAACTATCAAACACACGACAATCAAAATTAAATTCTCCGTTTAAATCAGAAAAACCGTCCCGATAAATTTATCGGGACGACTCTCCGACAGCAAATATAATCCCATGAACATATAAATCTTGTGTAGTTTGTCTCATACTGTCTGTTTTAAGTGATACAAAGGTGCGATAAGTATTTTACCTGTGCAAGTACATTTCAGAGCCGTTGTTACAAATAAATTACTTAGTTTTTGATTTTATATTTGATTTAAACTACTTATAATCAATTAGTTAATTTAATACAAAAAAAAGACATTGTGAAAAAAAAATTATTTTTACCAATGTTTTTTAAGTAAAAAAAATAAAAAATAATTTTTTTATTGAAGTATTCATCAAAAAAAACAGTTGTAGAACGATAAAAAATTAAAAATAGTTGATGTGAAATTTTATTTTTCGTCATTCTTTTTTCATTTTCCAATATGGTTGTATCAAAAAATATAATTCGCAAGACAAAAAAGATTTTATTATTTATAATTATTTCGCATCTTGTGTATGTCATTCTGTTGATATGGTTGCCGGTTTATACAACGCCGACAATTGCTTTTCAATTTTTATTAGGAAAAAAAATAAATAAAAAATGGGTGCCCGTCACTAAAATTTCAGATGCGATGCAACAAGCTGTGATTGCCGGAGAAGATCAAGATTTTGACAGTCATTTCGGTTTCGATGTTAAGGCGATTGAAAAAGCAATTGAATACAATAAAACACATAAAAAAACAAAAGGCGCGAGTACGATTTCACAACAAGTCGCCAAAAATGTTTTTCTGTGGCAACGCCGAGATTTTGTGCGTAAAGGTTTGGAAGCATATTTCACGGTTTTGATAGAATTACTGTGGAGTAAAAAAAGAATTTTAGAAGTTTATTTGAATGTCGCAGAAATGGGCGACGGTGTTTTCGGTTGCGAAGCAGCGGCACAAAAATACTTTCATATATCTGCTGCAATGCTGACTGATGAACAAGCTGCACTCATCGCAGTTTGTTTGCCTAATCCGATTTTATTTAAAGTCAATGCACCGACAGAATATATGCTCACTAAACAACGTTGGATTTTATCACAAATGGAAAGTGTAAATTGGGAGGGGAATTGATTTTTTTTATTATTTTTGAATTTGCTAAACACAATGTAGCAAATTCAAAAATAATAAAAAAAATTATTTAATCGGCGAAAAATCCGTCGGATACATATAAATGGATTCAATTTTTGAAGTTAAAGAACCGCCGCCTTTTACTTCTGATGCAGCTCTGATAGCTTTCCACTCATTGCTTCCGCCAAAATTTTTAAAAGATTCTTTGCCTGCTGCTTCCGATTTATGTGCTAAAAAATAATACAACATTTTATCCGAGCCTTGCGCGGCATCGGTTGCCGTGAAATAAACTTTGTTGGTCATACCGTATTTTTCAAATAAATTAACGGTGTGATCTCTAAAGCGACTCAAAAGATTTTCTAAATTATTCGGCGTGGCAGTATAAATGCGTAATTCCCAAACTTTACCGTTAGTCGGTTCAAAATTATTAGGAGAAAAATCTGTGCTTTTCAAGAAAATACTTTCTACTTTTTCTACCAATTTTCCGTTCGCCTCGCTTTTTTTAAAAAAACTTTGACGCGCTGTATCTTGACTAAACATTTTCCAAGAAGCCTCGCGAGCCGCTCTATTCGGATAAGACATGATGTAATAAAGTTTTTCGTCCGGATTGTCAATCGGTTTCCAATAACCGACGTTTGTCATACCGCAAGTTTCAAAAAAATTGCAGGTATAATTCCTGAAACGTTTTTCTAAATCATTCAATTTACCTTTTGCTGCAGTATAAATGCGCATTTCATAACATAAAGTATCGGGTATTTTTGGCTGTGGCGGCGATGCGATTTCCATTTCAGTAGGTTTTTGTCCGGATTTAGACCAAGCGCGTAAAGCATCGAATGCGATGCCGATTTGTTCGTCCGAAAAATTGCAATGTCCTTGTCCATTGGTTAAAAATAGTTTTAAATTTTTTTCGTGGTGTGTAAGATGTACTAAATTATCGTAATTATTGGTAGCTAAAGCCGGATCAATAATTTGATCATAACTTGTATGCATCATTAAAAGCGGTTTATCCACAATACCGGTACGGTCGTAGGTCGTGAGACGTGTTGCCGGTACATTTGCCGAGATGCGTTCAATTTTTTTATTCACTTCCCAATCATCCGGAAAACCGGTGTATAGTGTATTCGTATTGTCAAAAGGATTGCCGCCGGTTTGAGCGTACAAATCGCGTAAAACGCCATCAGCAAAAATAATTGAAAACGGAACGTCTTTCATTTTCATATCCACACGTTTCGCATACGCTGCTATTAATTCCGGTTTGAGATTTAATTTCATCGCAATTTCTCTGCCTTTTTTCTTCATGCCCGTCTCGTCGGTGAATAGCGGTTCTGCTTTTCCGCTCATCACATCCGATACTTTCGGATAAACATCCGGAAAAAGCACATTGAACACTAACAAATTATCGAATGCCGCTTTTGTTTGTACGTATGGATTATTTGCTAACGGACACAAAGCCAAACCGCCACTGTAATTTTTTGGAAATTTCTCTATCGTCGAAACTGTAATACCGCCACCCATAGAATGTCCGGTCATAAAAGTAGAATCCGGCTTACCATATTTTTTTAAAAAAAACTGGCGAGTTTCTTCGGTGGCATCAACGCCCTCCTGCTGCGCCCAACCTGTTCGGTTATATGATGAACGTGCAACGGCAAAACCTCTGTCTAAAAAAACTTTGAGCATATCATTCGGATAGAGTTTACCTGCCGATTGTGCAGTCTGTTCGTATCCGTGTGCATACATCACAAGTTTTTTATTCCAATTGTTAGGCATTAAAATTTCATAAGCCGCACCGTTTAAAATTCCGGTATCGCGTTTTATATTTTGGCTAATAAGTGACGTAAAGCCAATTAGAGCGAGTAAAAAAGAAAACGTTAATCTTTTCATTAAAGAATTTTGGTTTTAGTAAAAATTAATACCGTATTATTCGGCATCGTAAAATTAGAATTTCTATTTTAAATTGTATAGCATTTTTAAATAAAAAATCCTTGACGCAGTTTAAACCTCGTCGAGGGTTATACTGTACTATTATTTAGATAATAATTTTTTATTAATCGCTTTTACTAATCCCGGTCCTTCGTAAACCAATCCGGTATAAATTTGA
Source organism: Saprospiraceae bacterium (assembly GCA_043732145.1). GTDB lineage: Bacteria > Bacteroidota > Bacteroidia > Chitinophagales > Saprospiraceae > JAAFJT01. Next base: position 1,542 of record JAYTIA010000187.1, on the reverse strand, counting down.
ATTAAATCGGCGCCGGCTTTGAATTTTTCGAGCGCGTCTTCACCGGAAGCGATACCACCGACACCAATAATTACTAAATCTTTTTGCTTTGTATTTTGTCGCAAATAGCGAATTATATGTGTTGAAGCATCGCGTACCGGTTTTCCGCTCACGCCGCCTATACCTATTTTTTTAATGAGCTCAGAATTTTCTTTCAAACTTTCGCGCGATATAGTTGTATTAGTAGCAACTATACCGGCTAATTTATTCGACGCAACAATCTGTAAAATATCATCGAGTTGAGAAATATTTAGGTCCGGTGCGATTTTTAAAAGAACGGGTTTTGATTTTTCTTTTTGATTGTTCAATAATTGAATGCGTGCTAAAAGAAAATTTAAAGGTTCTTTATCTTGCAAAGCGCGTAAATCAGGTGTATTCGGTGATGAAACATTTACAACAAAATAATCAACATAAGGAAACAGCGCGAGAAAACATTTTTCATAATCCGAATAAGCGGTTTCATTGGGCGTGATTTTGTTTTTGCCGATGTTACCACCGATAATAACTTGCCGGTTTTTTATTTTTTTTAATCTTTCAACCATTGCCTCAACACCGCCGTTATTAAATCCCATGCGATTGATGAGTGCTTCGCTTTCCGGCAAACGAAATAAACGCGGTTGTTCGTTGCCGCTTTGCGCGATAGGTGTTACGGTTCCAACTTCAATAAAACCAAATCCTAAATCTGTCAGAACTTCAATATAATGTGCATCTTTATCGAAACCTGCCGCCAAACCCACCGGATTTTTGAAATGCAAACCGAGAATATTTTTTTCTAAACGTACGTCATTAAAAACAAATAATTTTTGTAACAAAAATCGAACACCCGGTGTATATCGCGCACAAATTAATAATCGCATCGTTATTTTGTGCGCTTTTTCGGGAGAAAGTAAAAACAAAATAGGTTTAAAGAAACGATACATAATTATTACCGGTTGATGGTTGATGGTTGACGGTTGACGATTTCTGATAGAAAAACTATCTACTATTAACCGTCAATCATCAACCATTATTTTTTTTGCTCAAAGTTGACACAATTCTATGTTTTAACCAATACTTGCACTTTTTTTGCAGTAGAAATTTAGCTGTGAGCTATGAGCAATTAGCTTTAAGCCGCAAGCTGAATAGTGTTTTTCTAATTGCTCAAAGCTAATTGCTCATAGCTCAAAGCTAATACAAACTCTTTATGAATATTTTAATCGCCGGTGGCGGCAATATGGGTCTTACTTACGCGCAATCGTTTTTGCGCTCTCATGTAGTTGAACGCGAACAACTCATGATTTTAGAACACCTCAAAGAAAAAGTACCGCAAATAAAAAGTATGAACATCGGTTCTGTGCATTTGAGTGCAAAAGAATGTGTGAAAAAAGCCGATGTGATTATTTTAGCTGTAAAACCACAAGACAGTGATTCGCTTTTTGAACAAATTAGACCGCACATTACTGAAGGGCAAGTTTATTTGAGTATCATGGCGGGTATTAAAATTCAGAAAATAATTCAAGAACT
>JAYTIA010000186.1:0-2055 GCA_043732145.1 Saprospiraceae bacterium | reverse complement strand
CCGATTATCAGTAAATTCATTATCTAAATTATTTTTTTTTCTGTTCAATATCTTTTACAACCTGCCGAATCGTTTGTTTCACTTGCGCCGAAAATTCTTTTTCAAGTATCCAATGCGCATAATTTTTATCTTTGACCGCTAAAACTTCTGCGACGGGTTGACCAATATACTTTCCAAAATTAAAAACCATTATGCCGTTTTGATCATATTTCAGACGTTGGGTAGCATCAATAATATTATAGTCGTTGGTAAAATCGGAGAGTGCTTGAATATCTTTTTTTATAGGTGCTTCAATCGTTTTTCCTTCTTCATTTTCCAAAGTTTTCCCTTCATAATGCGTCAACTGTCCTTTAAAAATCTCGACCGTAGCGCGTGTATCTGCCATCGCGTCGTGCGCATCTACCAAATCTTTTTGACAATAAAATTTTAAGGCGGCTTTCAGTGTGCGCGGTTCCATTTTATAAAAAATGCGTTGTACATCAATTATCCTGCGTCCGGTCATGTCAAAAACCAAACCTATGCGATCAAATTCTTCAATCAACATTGGAATATCGAATCTTGCGGCATTGTAGCCGGCTAAATCTGCATCACCGATAAAATCAAATAATTGTTCACCTACTTGCAAAAAAGTTGGTTTGTTGGCTAAATCCTGTGAAGTGAAACCATGAATTGAGATAGACTCTTCAGAAATAGGAATTTCGGGATTAATGAGCAATTGTAATTCAATTGGTTGAGGTTTGTGTTTTTGATATTTAATAAGTGCGATTTGCACAATTCTATCTCGCAACACATTTAATCCGGTGGTTTCAACATCAAAAAAAACTAAATCGCGTGTTAGTGGAACAGATAAATTCATTTAATTGGTTTTATAATTTTTTTAAAATTTTTTTTGAATCAATCAATAAAAATTTTTTCCAAGAAAAATTTATTTTACTTTCGTTAAGAAAAATTTTTAAAACAAAAATCCAAACACAGATCTTCAGACAACCATGAAACGGATTTTTTATTCGGCTATTGTCAATTTACTTTTTTTGTCCGATGTTTTAACCGGTTCAATAGATATTGCAGATACCTGTTTTATCACACAACTGATTAATTCTGACAATAAATATTTTGAAAAGAAGATAGAAAATTTTTATCCGAATTTTAAAAGCGCAAATTTAGAAACTTTTGTTCAAGATAATGATGTACATTCAATTAGCAGAAAAAGAAAAAATTCTCAAACTATACCGGTTGCATTGAATGCTACCTACGCCGATTGCGAAACCACTTCCGGAAGCGACAAAGCTGTTTTTTTCCTGACGACAATTGACAAAGCAATTAATGCCGGTGCTTCGAGCGTAACTGTATCTTATCACAACACTTTAAATGATGCTAATTTGGGGATAAACCTTTTGATTTCTCCATACTTGTCGGCTTCAAAAACAATTTATGCGCGTGTTACAGACACTGCCGATCTAGCTTATAATATTTCAACGGTTGAATTAATTGTTAAGCGTTTACCGATTGTCGCTATTATAGGTGACGATATAGTATGCGGCGGAACACCTCTGAAACTTTCCGTAATCGGTACTTATTTCGGTGATGCATATTTCTTGTCGGCAGCTTGGTCATTTGTTAACGGTCCGGATTATAAAATTGCAAGTATTGATAGTCTTGGTCGAGTGTCAGGGAAAACCGGCGGTAATGCGACTGTTAAATGTGGTCTTCAAGATACAAAAGGTTGTACGAATGTAGCTACTAAATTGATTACCGTAACGCCCACATTAAAAACGGTTATAGCAGAGCGAGCAGTTTGCAGTCGCGATAGTGCCGTCTTAAAATTGACGGGACTAACATCCAATAATATTTTCAGTTTGGTTTATAATATCAATAGCCTATCAAAGTTTGATACAGTTAGAAATATCATCTCTGATATCGCCGGAAATGCCCAATTTAAGTCACCACTTTTCAGTGTAAATAATCAACCTATACCTCCGGACAGACAGTATTTATTTATTGACAGAGTTACTGATGCACTTGGTTGCACTGTGGTTTTCGATAAACAAGCCGGCA
>JAYTIA010000185.1:0-2057 GCA_043732145.1 Saprospiraceae bacterium | reverse complement strand
TAACTGTACCGATTGGTGCGCCGTAAATTTGATCTTTAATATTCGCCGGCAACATTTCTTTACTGAAATATTGGTCGCCATAAAAACCATTATTAGCGATGACAAAAGCAGAATCTTTAGGAGTTTTTATAAACTCATCTTTCAAGGCTTCTACCTTGGCACGAATTTTCATAGAATCTCCTACCGTCGGAACTACATTGAAAGCCACGTATTCAATTGAACGTGCTTCTTCATCGGTTGTAAATTTCGCTTTATTTTCCGAAAAATATTTTTCGTAATCGACATCAGTAACCGTCGCATCTTTATCATCAACGCGATCGAAAGGGACGCGCACATACATAAAATTTGCCGGTGTTGTCATTTGCTTATACGCTTCGTCGGCTGCCCAAGTTGGTGCGTTCAATGCTTTTGAAACAATATTGCCGAGTTTCGTTTGCAATCTTTCTTTGATTATATTGTTTTCCAATTCAGCCCAATACGCTTTAGCTATGGGTTGCATCGTATTGTTTTGAATCATTGTTTTAATTTGCTGCAATTGATTCATATCTACGGCACCTGTTGCCGGATTTACTAACGATTGATTACCCATAATTTCAGGACTCGGATTTGCACCGAACTGCAAATCGAGTAACTCATCTTTACAAATACCTAAACCAACTTTGTCGGCTTCCTTATCCATGATAGCATTATCAACAAAATCGCCGTAAATTTTATTTTGTACGTTTATGTCGTTACTTTTTGCGCCATACATCGCTTCTGCCGTTTTGTTTAATTCTTTGATATCTAAAGTTTTGCCCGCTACACTTGCAACGGTTGAAGTATTACCACTCGTTAATTGTCCCCATGAACGATTTGAGTCTTGTGTAAGTAACATACCGATAAAAGCTGCAATCGCTAATACCATTAAAATAAGAATCAAACCCGACTTTTGTCGTAATTTTTGAATCACTGCCATTTTTACCGAAATTTATTAGATTGAAAAAGGTTTACAAATTTGGTTTTTGGTTTTTGGTTTTTGGTTTTTCAGAACAAAAAAACTCAAAACTAAAATCCAAAATTTAAAATCGTAAAAAGTGGTGCAAAATAAAGGATTTATGTTTGTATTTCAAAACATTGATTTGTTATTACTTTTTGTTTTTTGCATCACGTTTTACTATACACTAATACCGTTCCAAAATAATGAACAATGAACAACGTACAATTTTAATAATTTTTATTTTCATTGTTGATTAGGGTATTGCGCTATTCTATTATCAAAAAATTTTCATTGTGTTTAAATTGTTCATTAATAATTATTAATTATTAATGAACTTACTGCCACTCCTGAAAATAAACCCGTTTCACACGCGATGAAATACTTGTAAAAATTTCATATGGAATTGTATCTGTTGCGTATGCCAATGTTTGGACAGGTATGTGTGTTCCGAAAACTTCAACTTTATCACCTTCTTTAGCTTCGGGAATATCAGTTATATCAATCATCGTCATATCCATACACACGTTCCCGATAATCGGTGCTAATTTTTCATGTACCCAAACGGAAAAATTTTTATTACCGGCTTTTCGGTGCAAACCATCGGCATAACCGATTGAAATAGTTGCGATGACGGTATCGCGTTCTAATTTTCCTTTGCGCGAATAGCCAACTGTTTCAGTTTTCGGTACTTTTCTGATTTGTGAAATCGTAGCTTTTAAACTTGAAACAATTTGTAAACCGGAATTATTATTTTTTTCGTCCCCGACACCATATAAAGCAATGCCGAGACGCACCATTTCAAATTGAAATGCCGGAAAACGCAACGTGCCGTTGGAGTTTAAAACATGCCGCATAGGTTTGTAATTTAAACTCGAAGCAATTGTTTCGTACATCGCGCAAAATTTTTCCACTTGTTCGTGCGTAAAATCATCGAAGTGTTCATCATCTGTAGCAGCTAAATGTGTGAAAATGCTCGCTATTTTTATTTCCGGATGCGTTTCAAGTAAAATTTTAAGTTCTTCTAAATCTGCTGCGTCAAAACCCAAGCGATTCATGCCGGTATTTAATTTTAAGTGAATAG
>JAYTIA010000184.1:0-2057 GCA_043732145.1 Saprospiraceae bacterium | reverse complement strand
TTTTTCCGCCGTCTTCACTTTTTGAAACGTTGGAGTAAATGTTGTACAAACGATTTTCATTTTTTGGATCGCAAAAAATTTGAGCATAGTAAAAAGGGCGGTCACCGTTTTGTCCGACTTTATGCCATTTCGCGCCGCCATCATCTGAACGATAAATCGCATTTTCTTTAGCTTCTACAACCGCATACACGACGTTCGGTTTTGTTCTGCACATCGTCAGACCGCAACGTCCTAAATCGCCTTTCGGTAAACCATCTTCGGGTGTAATTTTTTTCCAACTATCGCCGCCGTTGTAAGTAATATAAATACCGGAACCTTTTCCGCCACTGTTAAACGTCCAAGGTTTGCGTCCGTATTCCCACATCGCGGCAATGAGTTTATTCGGATTGCTTGGATCCATAATTAAATCTGCACAACCGGTTTGGTCGTTGACGTACAAAGATTTTTTCCAAGTTTTTCCGCCGTCCGACGTTTTATAAACGCCGCGTGTTTCATTGGGTCCGAAAGACGAACCGGTAACACTTGCGAAAACAATTTCCGTCCGCACCGGATTAATGGCGATATGATTAATCGCGCGACTATCGCGCAAACCCATATTCTCCCAATTCTTACCGCCGTCAATACTTTTAAAAATACCGTCGCCAAAATTTTGTGAGTTGCGCGGGTTGCCTTCACCCGATCCTACCCAAATCTCCGACGGATTATTTTGGTTGACGGCAATACTACCAATACTCTGCGTGGATTCTTTATCGAAAATTGGTTGCCAATTAATACCGCCGTTGTTCGATTGCCAAACACCGCCCGAAGCAGCACCGACATAATAAATATCATTTTTCAAATCTACATCAGCAGCAGTGATGCGTCCGGACATGGCAGCCGGACCAATCGAACGGGGTTTGATGTTTTTGAATAAATCAAAATTGAGTGTTTGTGCGAAACCTGATACGGTTAATAAAGTACACGCGAAAAGTGTAATCGTTTTTTTCATTGAAAAGTCTGATGATTTATAGATTTAGAAAATGTCAAAAAAGTATTTTAATATGCTCACCAAACATCGGATTAAATTTGTCTTTTTCCGATAAAATCATTTCATTCAGCGGAATTTGCCAATCTATTTTTAATTGCGGATCGTTGTAAGCAATGCCCGCTTCGTGCTTGCTAGCATACATATTATCGCATTTATAAAAAAATTCTGCCTCTTTACTCAAAACTACAAAACCATGCGCAAATCCGCGTGGTACAAAAAGTTGCCGTTTGTTTTGCGCACTTAATATCACGCTGAAAGATTTACCGTAAGTGGGCGAACCTTCGCGAATATCAACCACCACGTCTAAAACTTTTCCGTAAATGCAGCGCACGAGTTTCGCTTGCGTAAAAGGCGGTAATTGGTAATGTAATCCACGCAATACACCGCGTGCCGAACGACTTTGGTTGTCTTGAACAAAAACGGCATCTATATCCGAGTCTTTAAAAACAGTTTCGTTATAACTTTCAAAAAAATAACCGCGTGCATCCCCCCAAATTTTGGGTTCAAAAATTTTTAACCCTTCAATACCTGTTTCTACAAAAGCCATTAATAATGATGTGTAAAGTGTGGATGAATGACTTTATGTTATTTAATTTTCAAACTGTCTTTTACTTCTTGAATTGCATCTTGAATTTCGCCGCGAACCCCCATTAAAACATCGCCACGTGTACGTAATTTTATTTTTTTAGGATATTGTCCGCTTTGTTTTTTCAAAATGAGGAGAGAATCCGCTAATCGACGACGCAAGAAATCGGCATCCATTTTTTCATCACCTAAATAACTAATACCATTTGAATCAACTTCAACGAATAAAGTATCTAAAGGCAAAGTGACATTTCTTGTAACTAAACCGTGTCTCGGTTTTACAGTATCGGAGTTACCGATTGGTGCGGGTAGTTTTATGGCATCCTGCGGCGCAGTTATTACTGGTGAGGCGGCAGAAATTGCGGATTTATTGTCATCGGTTTTTTGGCGACATTGTATAAAATAAAAAGCACTCGCCAAGCAAAATACCAATGTGCCGTAAGCC
>JAYTIA010000183.1:0-14278 GCA_043732145.1 Saprospiraceae bacterium | reverse complement strand
TCAAACTCATAACCTATACAATGCGTTACATCATCTTTGATTTAGAGTGTACGTGCTGGCAAACAAAAGAATTAGATGCAGAGCGCGAAACAATTGAAATAGGTGCTGTTCTATTAGATGAGTACGGAAGTTTTGTCGGCGATTTTTGCAGCTTTGTTCGACCGATTTTGCATCCTGTTTTATCCGATTTTTGTTGCCGGTTGACAACTATTTCGCAAATTGAGGTTAATCGCGCACCCACGTTTCCTGCGATTATCAAAAATTTTATAGATTGGGGTGAATTGTATGACGGTGAAGATTTTTTACTCTGCTCTTGGGGCGCGTTCGATAAAAATCAATTGATTCAAGATTGTAAACTGCACCATATAGAAACGCATTGGTTAGAAAAACATATCAATTTGAAAGATCAATACCATAAACATAAACGTTTGCGTTCGCCTGTCGGATTAAAAAAAATAGTAGAACGCGAAGGGTTTGAATTTACGGGTACACCGCATCGCGGTATTTCGGATGCCGAAAATTTAGCAAAAATATTTGTTAAACACCTCGATGTCTGGCAATTTTGAATAATAGGAAAGTGAATTAAATAAGACTGACGTTTGATTTTATTTGTTTCTCATGCATTAACTAAAGATTAACGAAATAAAATGTACTTTTTATTCTTTGGAAACGTCTTAACTGTATTATTTTTACAAATTGTTTTTAATGAAACATTGTAAATTTCATTTTTTAATTTTATCACAAACTTTTTTTCTGAATGAAAAATTTAATAGCTGCGGTATTGATGTTAATTTCCGGTACTTTCGCATCTGCGCAAACTGCGCCCGCTCAAACTACGACGACGACGACAACTACTCCGGTAACAACTGTAAAAAAACACGTTGGAAGACCGCGTAAAGCCACGACGACTGCGCCGGTTACTACGTCTCAAACAGTGCCGACAACGACAACGACAACAACAACTACGGGTACAACTGCGCCAGTAAAGAAAGTGCGTAAATATCGCAGACCGACAGCTTCAACTACCGGTACGGCTGCGCCAACGACGACGACTTCAGTACCAACAGCTTCTAATAACAGACCGGCAGCGGGTGTGAATACAAGCACGAGTAAAGTAATCGGTAATGATGCTAAAGGACGCACAGTTTATCTTGGACCTAAAGGCGGTCAATATTATATTGATGCTGCCGGTAAAAAAGTGTATTTGAAAAAAGATCATCATTTAAAAGTGAATTAATTTTTTAAGATGCATAAAAAAACCGCGTTGGTGAATTTCATTAACGCGGTTTTTTTATGTACCGATTTTTTTTAATTCAAAAAACACTTACCACCGCACTACAACTTTCCCGATAGATTGCCGACTTTCTAAAAAATCATGTGCTTCGGCAATTTTATCTGCCGTAAAAATTTTAGCAATTTTTGGTGTTATAATACCCGCATCTGTGAGTTGAATGATGCCGTTTAAACATCGATTGATTATATGCGGACGATTATCAGCAATTTTTAACATATTCACACCGATAATGGCCCTCGATGTCATGAGCAATTGTATAGGCGAAAAAATTCCGAAACCCCATGCCAATTTTAATCCGCTAAACTTACTCGTTTTATTCCCATTGATTTGTTCAGCCGCGCCAAATGTTACTATTCTTCCATCGGAATTAAGCAATTTAAAACTCTTTTTAAAAGTTTGTCCGCCAAGACTATCGAATACAACGTCAATAGGCTTTGAGCTTTGAGCCGTGAGCGTTGAACTTCTTATATTTTGCTCATTGCTCATATCTAATTGCTCACTGCTACTTTTAATTACTTCATAGAAATCTTCTTTCATATAATCTATTGCAACATCAACGCCAATTTGTTTCAAATAATCCATTTTCGATGTTGAAGCGGTTCCATAGACGAAACATTTTTTGTGCTTTGCCATTTGCACCAAAAGCGCACCGACACCACCGGCAGCCGCATGAATCAAAACTCGATCGCCTTCATGCAACATAACCGTTTCAAAAGCACAATGATAAGCAGTACAACCTTGCGCACCTAAAGTAGTTGCAGTGGCAAAATCCATCGAAGCCGGAATAACCGCAACAGCTGTATCATATGTTTTCGCATACTCGGCATAACCGCCGAAGCGCGTCATAGCCGTTACGCGTTGTCCGACTTTTAAATTTTCGACACCTGCACCAATTTCGTGAACAATACCCGCGACATCATAGCCCAAAATCGCCGGATTTTTTGGCGCATCCGGATATAATCCGCGACGTGCTACCACATCGGCAAAATTCAGACCGAAGCAAGCAACTTTAATTACTACTTCACCTTTTCCGGCTTTCGGAATTGGTGTTCCTTTTATTTCAAAGGCAGTATCACTGTTACCGTATTTTATTAAATAGATGGCTTTCATTGTTTTGTTGTCTGTTATTAATTATCTGTATTCGTTATTTATTAGTATTTTACTGTTCAAAGAATTCACCATGAGTATATATTGACCGCGCGTAGAGAACGTTGTGAAATACTTTATGTCCTTTGTAAGTGATTTTAACGCAAAAGACATAAAGTATTTTACAACGTTCACAAAGTTCAAAAAGAATCTACAAAAATGTGGTTGAAAAAATCTTTTAAACAATTATGCTTCGTAAATCGTAATTCGTAATTGATTTTAACAATACCTTAATTTAAGTTTAGTATTTTCTTTTGATACTTTTTGTTAAATTTTACGTTTATAAGAGTGTTATGTATCTTTGTACTTATCTTAAATTAAAATTTTAAACTAATTAATAATGAATCGCTCTGCTTTAAAAATCTTTAGTCTAATTGTCGCTTTACTAATTTTTATCGGCACCACAAGTTATGCCCAATATACGCCGGCACCAAAGAAACCAACGTATTCTAAGTCGAAAAAAAATGATAAATATTTTGATGAAACGAATGATTTCGTGCACCACTTGCAGTATGGTATTCACTTAAATTCAAATTTAATAAACATCAGCTCTAACAATTTGGGTATTGGCGTTTCACCTTCTATCGGTTACAAGTTTAACAAATATTTGATGGCGGGTGTCACAGTTGGTTTAGATTATAATTATGTACGCGCTCGTGATGTTACCGGACAAGTTTATCCGTTTTCTTTATTCAATACTAATTATGGCGTTTACGGACGTGTTCGCGTTTTCTCACTCCCTGTTTATATTTACTCGGACTACAAGAATGCTACGTATCAAAGAGCTTATGATAACAGCGGCAACTACTACTTCAACGCGGCAACAAACAAAATTGAGCCGCAAAGCCAAACACGCCCGGAAGCCAATGTAGGTTTGTCATATCGTAGCGGAAACGGAACCGGTTGGGGAACAGAAATTCTACTTACATATAATGTACTTACAAAATCCGATGATTATCGCCCGGGTCCTTTTGATTTTAAAATCGGTTTTACTTATAATTATTGATAATTATAGGATGATAGTATATGTTTTACCCTTGTCGAGGCTCGAAGCCTCGACAAGGGTTTTAAATTAGAAGTGATACCCAAAAGTCTATTTTCTATTGTATACAATATCTCAACTTATTTAGAATTTTTAAAAACATACACTGAAAATGTATTTTTCTCAACTTAATTGCTTACCAAACGTTAAAAGTTTGTCACCATTTAATTGTAATTATTGGTAAATTATTTTCCGTAATTTCAATGCAATAATTACCTTTGCGAAAATTAATTTAAGTAAAACAAATAAACATGATAACCTACCTGCCGATTTTAATGATGATGGGTTTTGCACTCGGATTTGTGGTGCTGACAATGGTGGCAACGCATTGGATGGGTCCGCACAAAAAATCGAAAATAAAATCCGGTACATTTGAGTGTGGTATCGAACTGCACGGCAATGCACGTACACCTTTTTCTATTAAATATTTTTTGGTAGCAGTTTTATTCGTACTTTTCGACGTTGAAATTATTTTCATGTATCCTTGGGCAGTTAATTTCAGAAAGTTAGGTTTGCCGGGATTATTTGAAATGTTTTTGTTTATTGCCGTTTTTCTCACCGGATTTTTCTATATCATCAAAAAAGGTGCGTTGAATTGGGAAAAGTAAATTAATTAAAAATTAAGAAAACTATGTGGCTATGTCAACTATGTGCCTATGTGGTTTAAGAATTAAGAATTATTTTTTAAGCTGATGGCTGAAAGCTAAAAGTTAATATTTAATAAATAAAATGTCAGATATAGCATCTATTCAATCCGTATTAAGCGTTAAACATGAAAACACACCGCCGCACGTAGCAGGTGACGGTTTTTTTGCGACACGCCTTGATCTCGCAGTCGGTTTGGCGCGATCAAACTCTTTGTGGCCGCTTCCTTTCGCCACTTCTTGTTGCGGTATCGAATTTATGGCAACAATGGCAGCGACTTACGATTTAGCGCGTTTTGGTATGGAACGGTTGAGTTTTTCGCCGCGTCAAGCTGATTTACTTATCGTTGCCGGTACGATTTCAAAAAAACTCGGACCCGTTTTGCGCCAAATTTATGAGCAAATGGCAGAACCGCGTTGGGTTATTTCAATGGGAGCTTGCGCTTGCAGTGGCGGCATTTTCGATACATATTCCGTTTTACAAGGCATTGACAGAATTATTCCCGTGGACGTTTACGTACCGGGTTGTCCGCCGCGTCCGGAACAATTGCTTGACGGCATTATGAAAATTCAAGAACTCACACATGGTGAACAACGTCGTCGCCGCGATTCACCGGAATATCAAAAAATGTTGAATCAGTACGGTATCGAATAATTAGTTGTTAGTTGTTAGTTGTCAGTTATTAATTTGCTGACATTTTGAAACTAACAACTAACAACTAACAACTAACAACTAATAATGCACGCCAATATCGTCCAACCGGATAAAAAATATAATTCAGCAGCCGTACAAGAACTTAAAATACTTGTCGAAGATAAATTGCGTACACGTTTTAGTGAGAGCGTCATGTCTGCTACGATTGATTATGATTTTCCTGTATTTACCGTAAGAAGAGAAATAGTAATTGATGTTTTGGATTATCTCTATCACGAAACCGGTTTAGAATTTCAATTTCTGACGACAATGTGTGCATCGCACTTTCCCGATAATAAAGACGCGGAGTTTGGTATGATGTATCAATTGCACAATTTAACGAGCAACAAACGCATCAGAATAAAAACTTTTTTGCCTTTAAGCGACCCGCATGTCAGAACAGCGACAACACTTTTTGCTTCAGCTAATTGGCAAGAACGTCAAGAATATGATTTTTTCGGTGTAATTTTCGATGGACATCCAAACCTAAAACGTATTTTGAATATGGACGAAATGAATTATCATCCGTTAAGAAAAGAATTTCCGCTCGAAGATGCGAGACGAGAAGATAAAGATAATACGATGTTTGGACGTTAAATCACTTAATTGAATTTATGAATGATCCTATTTATATTCAACAAAAATTAGAAGAGCATGAGTATCAAATACTCAATCTCGGACCGACGCATCCGGCAACTCATGGTATTTTTCAGAACGTACTGAAAATGGATGGTGAAATTATTTTGGATGCAGAGTCAACAGTCGGTTATATACATCGCGCATTTGAAAAATTGGCGGAACGTCGCCCGTATTATCAAATTCCGACGCTGACCGACCGGATGAATTATTGTTCGTCGCCGATTAATAATATGGGTTGGCACATGACAGTTGAAAAACTCATCGGTGCCGAAATTCCGAAACGCGCGCAGTATATGCGCGTGATTATCATGGAATTATCACGCATCGCCGATCATATTGTGTGTGATACGGTTATTGCAGTTGATACGGGTGCAATGACGGGTTTCTTACACCTTTTTAAAGAAAGAGAAAAAATTTACGAAATTTTTGAAGAAATATGCGGTTCACGCTTGACAACAAACATTGGTCGCATTGGCGGACTGGAACGCGATTTTAATGAAAAATGTTGGCAGAAAATCCACGATTTCGTCAAAAATTTTCCGAAAGCACTTGCAGAGTTTGATAAATTGGTAACGCGCAATCGGATTTTTATGGATAGAACGATTGGTGCCGGACCAATTTCAGGACAACGCGCTTTGAATTACGGTTTTACCGGTCCGAATTTACGCGCAGCAGGTATTGATTACGACGTGCGCGTTCATTCGCCTTATTCAAGCTACGATGATTTTCAATTTGAAATTCCGGTCGGCACACAAGGCGATACTTTCGACAGATATATGGTGCGCATGGAAGAAATGTGGCAATCGCTTAACATTATTCAACAAGCTATAAAAAATCTGCCGGACGGTGATTTTCACGCCGACTTACCCGAATTTTATCATCCACCGAAAGAAAATGTGTATTCGCAAATGGAAGCACTCATTTATCATTTCAAAATTGTAATGGGTGAAGCAGAAATTCCGAAAGGTGAAGTATATCATGCAGTAGAAGGCGGTAACGGCGAATTGGGATTTTATTTAATCAGCGACGGCGGACGCACACCTTATCGTTTGCATTTCCGTCGCCCATGTTTTATATATTATCAAGCGTATCCGGAAATGATTCGCGGCGGTTTACTTTCCGATGCGATTTTAGTAATGTCGTCAATGAATGTGATTGCCGGCGAGTTGGATGCTTAAATAATTATTAATGGTTAATGGTTAATTTAAAAAATAATTAACCATTAATCATTAATAATTAACCATTAAAAAATGACTGACATAAAATTTTCACCCGCATCATTAGGGTACGCGCAAGAAATAATAACACGTTATCCGGAAGGAAAACAGAAATCTGCATTGTTGCCGCTTTTACATTTGGCACAAGATGAATTTGGCGGTTGGTTAGATGCACCGGTGATGGATTATGTCGCATCACTTTTGCATATTCAACCAATTGAAGTGTATGAAGTGGCAACATTTTACTCGATGTATAATGAACACCCTCGCGGAAGATGTTTGATTGAAGTTTGTAGAACAAGCAGTTGTTGGTTGATGGGTGCGGAAGATATTGTGAAGCATATTCAACAGAAACTCAATATCAAAACAGGCGGTACAACCACCGATGGACAATTTACTTTGAAAACCGTCGAATGTCTCGGCGCGTGTGGATATGCACCGATGTTTCAAGTCGGCGATAAATTTTATGAAAATTTAACGATTGAACAAGTAGATACACTTTTAGATGGATTCAGAGTGGAGTATGCGGATAAGTTTTCACAGTATTTAGCAGTAAATGAAATTTGACGATGGCCAATGGCCAATAGACAATGGAAAAAACTTAATTTCTATCGTCCATTGTCCATTGTCCATCGTCCAACATATGAACTATGTCAAAGAAACTTTTATTAGATAAAGTTAAGGTCGCAGGTATAGACGGCTACGAAGTATATCGCAAAGAAGGCGGTTACGCTTCGGTAGAAAAAGCATTCACGATGCAACCCGATCAAATCGTGAATGAAGTAAAAACTTCCGGCTTGCGTGGTCGCGGCGGTGCGGGTTTTCCTACCGGATTAAAGTGGTCTTTCTTGGCAAAACCGGAAGGTGTAGCGCGTTATTTGGTGTGTAATGCCGATGAATCGGAACCGGGTACATTCAAAGACAGATATTTGATGGAAAAAATTCCGCACCTGCTGATTGAAGGCATGATTGCATCTTCTTTTGCTTTGGGTGCGCATACAGCTTATATTTATATTCGCGGCGAATATGCTTATGTGTATAAAATTTTAGAAAAAGCAATTAAAGAAGCATACAGTGCCGGTTGGTTGGGAAAAAATATAAAAGATTCTGGCTACGATTTAGAATTATACATGCAAATCGGTGCGGGTGCTTATATCTGCGGTGAAGAAACGGCGTTGCTCGAAAGTTTGGAAGGCAAACGCGGTAATCCGCGCATTAAACCGCCGTTTCCCGCTGTCGCGGGTTTATGGGGTTGTCCGACAGTAGTAAATAATGTTGAAACAATTGCTGCTGTTGTGCCGATTATTAATATGGGTGGCGAGGCTTATTCAAAAATTGGTATCGGTCGTTCAACAGGTACAAAATTAATTTCTGCTTCGGGACACATCAATAAACCCGGTGTGTATGAAATTGATCTCGGGTTACCCGTTGAAGAATTTATTTACAGCGAAGAATATTGCGGCGGAATAAAAGGCGGCAGAAAATTAAAAGCAGTGGTTGCCGGTGGTTCTTCGGTGCCGATTTTACCGGAATATTTGGTTTGTAAAACCGCAAAAGGAGAACCACGTTTGATGTCCTATGAAAGTTTAGCGGATGGGGGTTTCGCAACCGGTTCGATGTTAGGTTCCGGCGGATTTATTGTGATGGATGAAACGACGAGTATTGTCAAAAATTTATTTACTTTTGCGCGTTTCTATCACCACGAAAGTTGCGGACAATGTTCGCCTTGCAGAGAAGGAACGGGTTGGATGGAAAAAATATTGAGAAAAATTCTTGCAGGCAACGGTACGATTAGCGATATAGATTTACTCTGGGATATTCAACAAAAAATAGAAGGCAAAACAATTTGTCCACTCGGCGATGCCGCCGCGTGGCCTGTTGCAAGTGCTATCCGGCATTTTCGTCCTGAGTTTGAAGAATACGTCACAAATCCGGCTAATATTGTGGATGTAAAACATTATTATCGTTTAAATCAGATGAGTATGGCGTAAATTAAAAAATTAAAAATTATTAGTTTCTGAATCAGAATTTACAGAATTACTAAAATTTACAAAATGCTTACTTTTCTCAAGAGATAATTTATACTCTTGCATTCTGCTTATTCTGCAAATTCTGTAATTCTGATTTAGAAACCAATTATCGAAAATCAAAAATCGAAAATGCCTAAAGTAACAATAGACGGATATAGTATTGACGTACCGGCAGGTACAACAATTTTGCAAGCAGCTCGTATGATTGGCGGTGATATTGTTCCACCGGCAATGTGTTATTACTCGAAATTAAAAACGTCCGGCGGATATTGTCGCACTTGCATTGTAAAAGTAACGCAAGGCTCGGCAGCGAATCCGACACCTATACCAAAACCTGTAGCTTCTTGCAGAACAACAGTAGCTGACGGTATGGTGGTTGAAAACACAACAAGTAAAGAAATTTTGGAAGCGCGCGCCGGTGTTGTAGAGTTTTTGCTCATCAATCATCCTTTAGATTGTCCGATTTGCGATCAAGCCGGAGAATGTCATTTGCAAGATTTGGGTTACGAATACGGCAAACTCAACACGCGCTACGAATTTAAACGCCGCGAATTTGAAAGAATTGACATCGGCGATTACGTTCAACTTCACATGACGCGCTGTATTATGTGTTGGCGTTGTGTGAAAGTGGCGGAACAAATTACAGATGGGCGCGTTCATGGCGTAATGAATCGCGGAGATGCTGCGGAAATTTCTACTTACATACAGAATGCGATAGAAAATGAGATGTCTGGTAACGTCATTGATGTTTGTCCGGTAGGTGCATTGACAGATAAAACTTTTCGATTTAAAAGTCGCGTGTGGTTTACAAAACCCGTTGATGCGCATCGGGATTGTCCAAAATGCGCCGGAAAAGTGCGTTTATGGTTTAAAGGTGATGAAGTTTTGCGCGTAACAGGGCGTAAAGATGAATATGGCGAAGTAGTTGATTGGATTTGTAACGATTGTCGCTTTCATAAAAAAGAAATTACGGATTGGACAATCGAAGGTGCTGCGAAAATTAATCGTCACTCGGTTATTGCACAAAACCATTATGAAACCGGCGATCCATTGAAATCTTTACAGTTCGATACACGTGTTCATTTAGCAAGAGCAAACCATCTCGTCAATCCGCTTTTAGATAATATAAAACACGGTTTGGGTGACGGTCCGCTCAATCCAAATAATTTACTTGAACCGCAAATGTTGTTGCCGGAAAATTTGCCAGCTCAAGACGATTACTTTCAATAGCTATCAACTATCAGCTATCAGTTATCAGCAAAAAAATGTTGAGGCTGATAGCTGATAGCTGATAGCTGATAGCTATAAAAATTATGTTTACAAGTGTTTTATTTTTAAAATTTATTATTTGCGCGATGGTTTTTCTTGTGAGTCTTGGCGTTGCGGCGTATGCGACTTACGGTGAAAGAAAAGTGGCGGCATTTTTTCAAGATAGGATAGGACCCGATCGCGCCGGACCTTGGGGTTTAGCACAACCGATTGCAGATGGTGTAAAAATGTTTATGAAAGAAGATTTTATTCCCGCTGCTGCCGATAAATGGTTATTTATTCTCGGTCCGTGTATAGCAATGTTTGTTGCGAACATGACAGGTGTAGTCATTCCTTGGATGCGCCCTATGAAAATGGCGGATGGCAGTATGTTTACTTTCCAAATTTCAGATTTAAGTATCGGTATTTTATACGTTTTTAGTTTAGTATCTTTGGGTGTTTATGGCATTATGATTGGCGGTTGGGCATCTAATAATAAATACTCTTTACTTGGAACGCTGCGCGCCTCAAGTCAGATGATCTCTTATGAGTTGGCTATGGGTTTAGCAGTTGTGGCATTGGTGATGACAACCGGCACATTGAGTTTGGGCGAAATTGTGAATCAACAGGATAAAGGTTGGTCGAATATAGTTTATCAGCCACTCGGTTTTTTAATTTTTCTTATTTGTGCTTTCGCCGAAACAAATCGCGCACCTTTCGATTTACCGGAAACGGAAACGGAATTGGTCGGCGGCTATCACACAGAATACAGTTCGATGAAACTCGGCTTTTATTTATTTGCCGAGTATATCAATATGTTTATTTCATCGGCACTGATGGCATCGCTTTATTTCGGTGGCTATCATTTTCCTTTTGAAAATAGTTTACTTGGTAGTATCGGAGAAACATGGGTGCGTTTGATCGGCTTTGGTGTTTTTTTTGGTAAAATAATTTTCTTTATTTTTCTTTTCATGTGGATTCGTTGGACAATTCCGCGTTTCCGTTACGATCAATTGATGAATTTAGGTTGGAAAACTTTACTGCCACTTTCTATTCTGAATTTAATTTTGACAGGGGTATTTTGTCTAAGACATGAAATCGCGACAGCTTTGGGATTACATTTTTGAGTTGTCTCCGGTATTTATGACGGAAAAAACCCGATAAACAATTATATATTATGCTTACTAATCGTTCTAAACAAGTTTCAAATAAAACCATGACATTGGCAGAACGTGCTTATTTGCCGGGAATTGTTACGGGTATGATTATAACGGGAAAACATTTTTTTCAAAAAAAAGCGACGATAAAATATCCAGAGCAAAAAAGAGAATTTGCACCGGTTTTTCGCGGGCAACACGTTTTGAAAGTAGATGATGCCGGCGCAGAACGTTGTACAGCGTGCGGTTTATGCGCTATTTCTTGTCCTGCCGAAGCAATTACGATGACAGCCGCCGAAAGAAAACCGGGTGAAGAACATCTGTATAGAGAAGAAAAATACGCGGCGGTGTATGAAATAAATATGTTGCGCTGTATTTTTTGCGGATTGTGCGAAGAAGCGTGTCCTAAAGAAGCCATTTTTTTAACTGATAGAATGGTTGTGGTTGATACTGACCGAGATACGATGATTTACGGTAAAGATAAATTAACGGAAACCTTGGAACATAGAATAGATATAACAAAACGCCAAACACCAGAAACTTTAGAGTTTAAACACGATAAATTTCATACTCACAATCAAACTTGGCAAGATAAAACTGATACAGATTATATTAAAGCCGGCGACGAAGTACACTAAGCGATTTTGGATTTTGGATTTTAGATTGATAAAAATCAATCAATAAATACTATCAAATCCAAATCGAAAATCAAAAATCGAAAATCGAAAATCAACTTTTATGCCTTCTGTTACTCAATTCCTATTTTTTTTATTATCGGCAATGGCAATTGCGAGTGCGCTTTTTGTCGTCTTTTATCGTAATCCTGTTTATAATGTTCTGGCACTGATTATAACTTTTTTTTCAATTGCCGGACATTATTTCTTACTCAATACACCTTTTTTAGCGGCGGTACACATAATTGTATATGCAGGAGCTATTATGGTTTTGTTTTTATACACGATCATGATGATGAATTTGAATACGGAGTCTGAGCCCGATAAACCTATGCTTTCAAAAATCGCCGCGACTATTAGTGGTGGTGTTTTAATGATTGTATTGATTGCATCGGTGCGGAGTGCAGCGGATTTAAAAATTCCGAACGGGATTAATGAAGACATCGGCACCATAGAAAAATTAGGTAATATTTTATACACGACCTATGCTGTCCCATTTGAAATATCTGCTATTTTATTTTTAGCCGGTATGGTCGGTGCGGTGATGTTGGGTAAAAAAGAAATACAATAATAATGGTTAATGGTTAATTAATAAATTCGCCCATTAACCATTAACCACTAATCATTATAAATGAATAATTACATCGTACACGATATTCCGATGATGTGGTACATCTGGTTGAGTATGATTTTATTTTCAATCGGTGTGACCGGCGTTTTATTGCGCCGAAACGCTATCGTTATTTTTATGTGTGTTGAACTTATGCTCAATGCCGTAAATTTATTATTAGTAACTTTTAGCCGTTTTTGGAATCATGCCGATGCCCAGGTGTTCGTTTTTTTCATTATGGCAGTAGCAGCAGCAGAAGTAGCAATCGGTTTGGCTATCCTAATGATGATTTACAGAAACACAAAATCAACGGATATTGATTTTTTAAATCGTTTAAAATTTTAAATTAATTGACAATTGACAATTGACAACGAAAAAACTGTCAATTGTCAACTGTCAACTGTCAATTATTTATGTCTCAATACGTTTGGTTAATACCGCTTCTTCCGCTCGCGAGTTGGGCAATTATTAGTTTGGCTAATCGTGCTTTATCTAAAACGGTGACAACTTGGGTAGCTTGCGGTAGCGTTTTGGCAAGTTTTTTCATTGCAATGGGTATATTGATTGAAAAAATACACAATCCGGCTCCGGAAACTATTCATTTTTTTAATTGGATAACGACAACAGATTTTTCTGCATCGTTCGACTTTCTCATAGACCCGCTCTCCTCTGTTTTTTTGGTGGTGATAACAGGCGTAGGTTTTTTGATACACGAATACTCGGCAGGTTATATGCACGACGATGACGGTTATCGCCGTTTTTTTTCGTACTTGAATTTATTTGTCTTTTTTATGTTGATGTTGGTGATGGCGAATAATTTTTTGGTAATGTTCATCGGTTGGGAAGGCGTTGGTTTATGTTCATATTTACTGATTGGTTTTTGGTTTAAAAATCAAGAATACTCAAGTGCTGCTAAAAAAGCATTTATCATGAATCGCATCGGCGATTTAGGTTTATTGCTCGGCATTTTACTGATATATCAAACAACCGGCAGTGTTGAATACGAAAAAGTTTTCAGCTCTTACGGTTTAGCTAAATTTACGCCGGCAATAGCTACAGCTGCGACACTTTTACTTTTTATTGGTGCGATTGGAAAGTCGGCACAAATTCCGCTTTACACTTGGTTGCCTGATGCCATGGCAGGTCCGACACCGGTTTCCGCGCTCATTCACGCAGCAACAATGGTGACAGCCGGTATTTATTTAATTGCACGGGCGAATGGATTATATTTATTGTCGCCACTCACGATGGATATTGTGATGTGGGTTGGTATAGCAACTGCTTTACTCGGTGCGAGTATTGGTTTATATCAAAACGATATTAAAAAGGTTTTGGCGTACTCAACGGTGTCTCAATTGGGTTTGATGTTCGCCGCTTTAGGAGTCGGTGCGTTCAGTGTCGGCGTTTTTCACGTAGTCACGCACGCATTTTTCAAAGCACTTTTATTTTTAGGAGCCGGTTCAGTTATTCATGCGATGGGTGGCGAACAAGATATTCGTAAAATGGGCGGCTTAAAAAAATCTTTGCCTATTACTTACATTACTTTTTTTATTGCCACGCTTGCTATTTCCGGCATTCCGCCCTTCTCCGGATTTTTCTCTAAAGATCAAATTATTTCAGAAATATACGCGCACAAAGGTATAGGCATTGCAGGCATTGCTTTAATTGTTTCTTTAATGACGTGCTTCTATATGTTTCGTTTGCTTTTTGTAACATTCTTCGGCAATTTCAGAGGTACACATGAGCAAGAACATCATTTACATGAATCACCAACTTCGATGACTTTCCCTTTGATGGTACTGGCTTTTTTTTCAACCATTGCCGGTTTTTTCGGCTTGCCGAAAGCTATCAGCGAACTTTTGCACGTACCGAATTACATCGAA
>JAYTIA010000182.1:0-5569 GCA_043732145.1 Saprospiraceae bacterium | reverse complement strand
CCGATTTTTCCTTGAATACCACGTGTTCGTGCTGTCGCAATTTTAGAACCGAGAAACGGATCTTCACCCGCACCTTCCATGCAACGCCCCCAACGCGGATCGCGGGAGATGTCCACCATCGGTGCATACGTCCAATGAAGACCTGCGGCGGCGGCTTCTTCACCGGAAATTTGTGCCGATTTTTCAATAGCAGCTAAATCCCAACTACATGATTCGCCGAGTGGCGTTGGAAAAATAGTTTTATATCCGTGAATGACATCGTATCCGAAAAGTAGCGGAATTTTCATACGCGTTTCTTTTACGGCAATTTCTTGCAGTTTTCTCGTATAGTCTGCGGTGTGAGCGTTAAAAATGTTACCGCACTTACCGGAACGAATATCGTCCGCATAACCTTTTCGAATTGTTGGACCCGTTACATCCCAATCGGAAGTAAAAAGCGTGAGTTGTCCGACTTTTTCATCAAAATTCATCAACCGCATGACAGAGTCAACGCGCTGCTCAATTGTTTTTTGCGCTTGAACGATTGTGGAGGATATTAAAATCGATAGAAAGAGTAAAATGTTTTTGTTCATTTATTAGTGGTTCTATTTCTAACTTCAAAGAGCTTCGCCCTTCGCTGATAGATTTCGGGCTTTCAGCCCTTAAATATAAATTTTTAATTTTTAATTCTTAATTGATGAAAGCCACCCGCCTTTAAAGCCGGATTTTTTTAAACCGGCGACGATATACGGGTTTTTTTTCATCAAATTCCAAACAAAATTGGTGCGATAATTTTCAATTTGTATTAAAATCGGACCTTGATCAATGCCGAGATAATCTTTATCGAACCACCCACTTTCATTGCCCTTGCCGAAAGTATAAGTCGGATTGAACGCATCTCGAAAACCATATTCACCAACAAGTGTTCCGTAGTATTTATTCCACATATTTTCCAAAGTCGGAATACACACCTCCGGCAAAAAAGGAACTGAACCTCCGGCAGCAGTCGGCGCAATTGTGCCGTCATCAATTATTTGTGTAGAAGCGGCTCCGCGTGCGCGATAAGACCAAAACTCTTGTTTCGGTGCGGGTGAAGCAATGAGAATTGTATCTTTACCCACTACCTTATACCTAATATTTAGCACCTCAACAGTTGTATCTTTAGGTCCATCACACGCCGTTAATCCCCATTCTTTTTCTGAATAATTTTTGTACCCGTGCGGATTTTGGACACAATATTTTTGATTAGCAATAGTAGCACGTTTAGCATTTTCAAAATAATCAATCCCTTTTATATTCATGTAGTCGTCTTTGATACCGCGAAAATCAATATACATTTGACTGTACTGATGACCGAAAAGCGGATCAAAGTTGACGTGTTCTTGTCCTTGAAAATTTGCCCAAGGATATGTTTTGCACCATTCTATCCAACAATTATCCGGAATCGGATGCGTCGGCGAACCGATTGCCATGATGAGTAAACCCATCGCTTCGTTATAACCTTTCCACTCTGCACTCAAAAAACCTTTTTCCGGATGATAACCCATTGAAAGGTTTGTTTTATTTTTATTTAGAAACCAATCCCATTCTACGCGTCGATAAAGTTTATCTGCATAATCGCGTATTTTTTTTTCCGTTTCGTCAGTCGGCTTATCAAAATAAGACATCACTGACAACACACCTTGCATCAAAAGTCCGGTATCAATTGTCGATAGTTCAACATCTCTGTAACGCAAAGATTTTTCATGGTCGAGAAAATGATAATAAAAGCCATGAAAACCACTCACTCCTGTTTCTGTTCCGCCTTGTGGTAAATTCCAAAGAACTTCTAAAGTTTTTAAAACGCGCGCGGCTGCTTGTTGTCTTGTCACATAATGTCTTTCTGCACCAATACAATACGCTGTCAAACCAAAGCCGGTGGCGGCAATACTCGAAAATTGTCGCTTCGGATGTCGGTCCGGTACTT
Source organism: Saprospiraceae bacterium (assembly GCA_043732145.1). Classification (GTDB taxonomy): domain Bacteria; phylum Bacteroidota; class Bacteroidia; order Chitinophagales; family Saprospiraceae; genus JAAFJT01. Next base: position 3,624 of record JAYTIA010000182.1, on the reverse strand, counting down.
GATAGTTTTTGTCAATTAAATCCCAAAACCAATTGAAAGTTCGTTGTTCTACTTCGTCGAGAGAAAATTTTTCCGATTGTTTTCTAACGACTCGATCCGATACAATACTTGAATGAACACCACAACCTACTGTTATGAATTGAAAAACAAATATAGCAATAAGAGCGCGAAAAAAATTCATCGTTTAACCGGAATTTACAGAATAAATTAGAATTTTCGGGATTTAAACAAAATTTTCAGAATTGATGCATTTACAATCTGAAAATTCTAATCAATTCTGAAAATTTAGCTTAAAAGTGAAGCCGGACCGGGTGGTCCGGCTTCAAAACACAATAGAATTTATGAAAAAACTTTATCTTAATAATTGTTAGTCGTTAATTATTAGTTGTTAGTTTTAAATCAATCAACAATTAATAACTCATCTTATTCTTTAGTAAACTTAGTATTAGCAGTCAATTTTCCTGTTTCGTCGTAAGCAGAAATAATGTACATACCGCGTGCTAAATCACTGATATGCAAATTATAATCGTCGTTTAAATTAGAAACAGAAGCCGTTTGTACGCGCTGACCCAAAAGATTTGTCACATCTAAGCGACGGATATTTTGTGCATTGCGAACAACCAAAACTTCTGAAGCCGGATTTGGAAATACAGAAAGCGCGTCCACTTTAATCGGATCAAAAATGCCGGTTGAAGTACATGAACCCGTATTACCAATTATAATATCGTCTAAATAGGAAACTTGAGTGGTTGTTGCAACAGGAAGGCCGAGATCAATAAACATTGTAATACGCATAAATCCTTCTGTTCCTGTGATTCCTGCAGCACCAAAATCTGCAGTCAATTCTTCCCATTCGTTAACTTTAGTATTTGAAATCGGTATCTCTTTATTTTGTCCGCCGGGTGCTCCTTCCAATTTGAAACCGACATTGCCAAGATGATCCATTAAAACTTTAGCTTTCACAACAATTTTCGCATCCGTCCATTTAACAGCTGCCGGCAAATCTATAAAAGCACCTTGAAAAACTGCACCCGCAGGAATACGTCTGAATTCCATCACTTTAGCAGAAGTATTTATACCGGCTTTTTTCGGATTTGTCACTATATTCGGATGTCTTCCGTCGAGTGAATCATCGGCGAAATAAGTAAATGTTACCGGTGTTTCAAAATTTACTGCACAACCCGTTATCGGTTCCGATTGCCATTGTAAATTATCTATGTAATAAACATCGGCGATTGGATTTGTTACACCGGCATTGAAGAACAATGAAATTTGTTTATAATTTCCGGCTTTAACACCACTGAAATCAATTTTAAAAGTTTGCCACGTATTATTCGTACGAAGTGTATCCAAGATTTCTTTTCCGGGTGACGTACCACCTTCTAATTTGAAAAGCATCGGCACTTTTCCGCCCGGACCGCCAAACACTTGCATCGAAAATTGATTGTATTTTGATAAATCTATGGCAGTTGTGTAAGGAATAGTCAAAGCAGCGTAAGCATCAGCAACAGGATCTGTATATTGTCCGACTGTTGAACTTTGATTGGCAGAAGAAGGTGCCGGGTTTTTTATCGGTTTTAGTGGCGGTGTACCACCATAAGTAACATTGCGTTGACACTCAAAATCATCCAAAATATATGGTAATTTTGCAATGCCCAAACAAGCATTGATTGTTGATTTGCTTTGACGTAAATTATCAAAGAAGTACATTGTACCTACCCCGGTAGTAGCTACATCAAAAAGTACATTTATAGAACTGATATCCGTTGCACCAATCGCTTTTGACATATCGAATTTTAATTCTGTCCAAGCTCCTGCCGAATCTAGTAAAGCATCGGCACTAATAGGTCCGAGCGTAGCACTTACTAATTGTACTGTAACTATTTTACCAACCGAACCCGCCGGTGCTAAAACCGATAAATTTATTTGCGGTGACAAAGAATCCACTTTAAATCCGGCAGGCAAGATGCCTGTAAGTACAGAAAATGCAGCCGAACCTTTCGTATATTTACCAACGCTTGAACTTGTATTAACCGGATTTGGTGTCGGGTTGGAAGCTAAAATAAATGAACCATGTTGAGTGGCATTGCCATCTTTTGGTCCCCAAGTCATTTTTGCTGTCGGCTCAAAATCTTCGATAGCCGGTTTTTCTGTAAAACGCCAATCATCAATATAATAAATATCATTACTTGTACCATCAACACCGGCGTTGAAAAACACGACGGCCCGTGTGTTACCCGCAAAAATTTTATCGCTAAAATCGGCACCAATTTCTACCCATTTCATGGCTTGTGCCGCCGTAATTAAAACATGAACTTCTTTTGCTGAATTACCGGGACCACCTTCCAATTTTAAAAGCATATCGGCCGCTTTCGGAGCCCAGACTTTTATACGCATATAATTAAATTGCGACAGATCAATCGGGTCATAATTGTCATGCAAAACGAAAGGATAGGAATTTGGGAACTGCCGCGAATATCTGCCGACGTTTGCCGATGTATTAATACCGGTTTTATCCGGATTTGGCACAACCGTTAATGAATCATAGAAAAAGCCGTAATTTGCATTACGCTGACATTCAAAGTCGTCTATAATATTTTTAATCGGAACAGTACCTGCACACGCATTAGCAGGTAATTGCTGAACGTTATCAATATAAAATGTATCTGTCGAAGCATCTACACCATTGTCGAAAAACATATAAATGCGATTGATAGAATCGTTCGCAGCGAGTGAACTGAAATCGAAAGAATAATTGCGCCAGCCCCTTGTGGTAGGGATTTTAGCTGCATATTCTTTCGCACCTTTTGGTCCTTCTAATTTAAAAATAAAACTTGTTTTGGCATCGCGACGTGCAAAAATTTGAACTTTGAAAAGGTTATTTGTTTTCAAATCTAAAGGTTTTGCCAAAGAGTCACCAAATAAAGCATAAGCAGATGCACCTTTAATGTAACCGAGACATTTGTTAGAACTGTTTGTTACATCTTTTTTAGGATTGTCAACTATACCGAGAAATTTTCCGTTAGTTGTGCCGAAAAAGGCTTTCCAATTTTCTGTAAAAGTCCCGTTTTCAAATGTTTCATTGATTTGGGCGTTCATACTCCAACTAATAAGTAAGAGTAGAGGTAGTAAGAGTTTTTTCATTGTTTAAATAAAATTAGATTAATAATGGTTTTTGAAAAAGTAAATGTGAATTTGATTGCAAGATAATTAAAAAAATTGAAATATTGAAACGTTTTAATTAAAAATTGAAAATTGAAAATTGAAAATTGAAAATTGTCTGTCTTCAATTTTTCTTTTGCCAATTATAAAGTAAGTACCGTTTAGTAAATTCGCAATATTTATCGGTATATTATTTTCTCCGACTTGCAGGTTTTTATCCGAACAAATTTCTCTTACGGTTTGCCCAAAAATGTTTACGATGCGCGCCGAAATTTTTTCTTCTTTGTTTAAGTTGAAAGATAAAACGCATTGATTCGAGAAACTTGGGTTTGGATAAATTTTTATGTTCGAATTATCTAAGTCGTTTATATTTTCCGTCGGTGTCACATCGGCTTTGAACCCTATAGCATCTAAAGCCGGTTTTATTTCTTTATTTTGCATAAAGTATTTCCACAACAAACC
>JAYTIA010000181.1:0-5569 GCA_043732145.1 Saprospiraceae bacterium | reverse complement strand
AACCTTCACCTTCAACGTGTTTGAACGACATATTTGTAACGTGTGGCATCCGCGTTTCGCGTGTTCCGTTAACAGTTACTTCTTCCATTTGACCTAATTCGGACTCAAGTTTATCGCGCAAGGCTGAAAGACGTTCTGTATCTTGCGCCATTTGTTGCATACAAATTTCCGCCGCTTTTCCAAAACCGACAATACCCGGCACGTTTAAAGTGCCTGAACGCATACCGCGTTCGTGTCCGCCACCATCCATCTGCGCGACAACTTTCACACGCGGTTTAATTCTATTGACGAATAAACAACCGACACCTTTTGGTCCATACATTTTATGCGCCGTGAATGCCGCTAAGTGAATACCCAATTTTTTTACATCCAACGGCACTTTACCGGCAGCTTGCGTAATATCGGACATAAACAATACGCCATGTTTTTCGCAAATTTTTCCGATTTCTTCTACCGGTTGAATCACGCCCGTTTCGTTATTGGCGTACATGATAGATACTAAAATCGTATTCGGTTTTATCGCAGCTTCCAATTCTTTTGTATCAACTAAACCGTTATATTGCACATCAAGGTAAGTAACTTCGCCACCCATTTTTTCAATGTGTTTGCACGTATCAATCACCGCTTTATGTTCTGTTCTCGCTGTAATGATGTGATTACCTTTCTTAGAATACATTTCAAATGCACCTTTCAAAGCTAAATTGATGGCTTCAGTAGCACCGGAAGTAAAAATGATTTCTTTTTCTTCTGCTCCAATTAATTTTGCAATTTGTTCACGCGCATAATCAACACCTTCTTCTGCTTCCCAACCAAATGGGTGATTACGACTCGCCGCATTACCGAAATGTTCCGTGAAATAAGGCAACATCGCCTTTACAACGCGTGGATCAACCGGCGTTGTTGCATTATTGTCGAGATATACTAATCGTTTTTCCATCCGTGATTATCTTTATTTAGATTTATTCTTTCGTACTGCAAAATAACACTACAAAATTCAAATAGTTTAATTTTTCTTTACAATTTCTACACTTTTATAAAAAAATTACGAATTTAGACCTAAATTTTCAAAATTAAAGAATGACCGAAATTATCCTTATCGATTCGGGTCATTCTTTAATTCCGAGAATTCGGGTCTAATTCGTAAATCGTAAATCGTAAATTGTAAAAAACAATTATCTTTGAGCAAATTTTTTGAATGAAAAGCCCTATTTATACATCCTTTACAGAAGCCAAAAAGAACAAAGAAAAGCGTCTCGCTGTTCTGATAGACCCTGATAAAATGCGATTAGCCAACATGAGTCGCGTTATTGAATATGCTATACTTGCTAAAGTGGACTATTTTTTTGTCGGCGGCAGTTTGATTCTCGACGATATGATGGATTATTGTCTCGACGCACTGAAATCTCAAAGCACAATTCCGACGATACTTTTTCCGAGCAGTCCACAGCAAATTAATAGAAAAGCAGATGGCATTTTATTTCTTTCGCTTATTTCCGGACGCAATCCGGATTTATTAATTGGTCAACACGTTCTTGCGGCTCCGATTTTAAAAAATACTTTGCTCGAAATTATTTCTACCGGCTATATGCTTATTGACGGTGGTGCAGCGACAACGGCATCCTATATATCAGGTACAACGCCTATTCCGTCGCACAAAGATGAAATTGCGTATTGCACAGCACTCGCCGGCGAAATGTTGGGTTTAAAAACGATTTATATGGATGCCGGCAGCGGTGCGCGTCAACCGATTTCGGAAACGATGATACAACTCGTGAGTCAATCTATTTCAATTCCGCTCATCGTCGGCGGCGGCATGCGTACACCGGAACGCGCCGGCATCAACGCCCGTGCCGGTGCCGATATTATCGTCGTCGGCAACGCTTTTGAAAAAGAACCGGCATTGATTGAGGAGATGACGGAGGCGGTGCATTCGGCAGGGAAGTATGTTCGGGTTTGAAGAATTGAATCTGAATTGTTCTTTATCAAACAAACAAATTCAATTTCATTTTCAAAAAATAATTTTTCAAAAAATCAGAAAAAAATTTTTTCAAAAAAAAATTCACATTCCTTTAACGTTGTATTAAAAAAGCTATTTTTGTAATAAAAATATCCGGATCAGAATTCTCAATATCTTCATTTAAAATTAGAAAAACCAAACTCATGAGAACTAAGTACGTGCTCTTCGTTATTTTTTGTATTCAAACACTTTTTTCTTCTGCCCAAACAGATGTACTCAATCAACTCAAAGGTTTTGACCAATACATGGAAAAAACTTTGAAAGATTGGAACACACCTGGTGCATGTGTCGGAATAGTTAAAAACGATAAATTAATTTTTGCTAAAGGTTATGGTTATCGTGATTACGGAAAAAAACTGCCCGTTACGCCGAACACCTTGTACCAAATTGCATCGAACACAAAATTGTTTACGGCTGCAACCGTGGGGTTTTTAGTCGAAGAGGGTAAACTCGATTGGGATAAACCCGTAAAAAAATATGTGCCTTCCATTCAATTTTTTAACGACGACCTCAATAATTCGATTACGATACGGGATATGCTCTCGCATAGAACCGGTATTTCTCGACACGATTTAATTTGGTACAAATCGGATTTCTCGCGTAAAGAATTGTTCGATCGCCTTAAATATTTAGAACCTAGCCAACCTTTGCGTCAAGGTTTCCTTTATAATAATATGATGTACGCCGCCTCAGGTTATGTGGTGGAACTGCTTTCCGGAAAACCATGGGAGAATTTTCTTAAAGAAAATATTTTGAACCCGTTGGAAATGAAAAGTACCGTCTTCAGTATTGCAGACATGAAAAAACAGCCGGATTATTTCGTACCTTTCAACGAAAAACGTGATACCAACACGCTCTATCAAATTCCTTGGTACGAAGAAACAGGTGGTCTTGGACCGGCAGGTGCTTTAATTTCAAATGTCAACGATATGTCTCATTGGCTCATTGCTTTGATGAATAACGGCAATTATAAAGGTAAACAAATCATCCCGCCGTCGGTATTAAAAGCAACGATGGAACCGGCAACACCTCAAGCTAATGGTTCACTTGCAAAAGGTTATAAAGAAATACTCAATCCTGTTTATGGTATGGGACGTGGATTAATTTCATATCGCGGTCACTTATTAGTTAGTCATGGCGGAGACTTGCCGGGTATTCATTCTCAAATCTCTATGATGCCGCAAGACAGTTTCGGGGTTATTGTTTTTGTTATCGGTGATCAAAGTGCGCCACTTTACAATATTATATCGTTCAATTTGTTTGAAATACTACTCGGTTTAGACAAAACGCCTTGGAGTGAACGCCAACTGAAAGAACGCGATGGCGGTAAAAAAGCTGATAAAGCCGGCAGACAAAAAGCAGGCGGCGACCGCGTGATTGGAACAAAACCATCTCATGTTTTAGCAGATTATGTGGGCGAATACGAAAATTCCGCTTATGGCATTATAAAGATTACTAAAAAAGATACCGGAGGACTTCAATTCGCTTTGCATCGAATTAGTATGCCGTTGAGTCATATTCATTACGATCGATTCGATACACCGAACGATGAAGAAAACGGTCTTTTTTCTTTGAATTTTAGTACCAATCCGCAAGGTGATATTGATAAATTAGTCACTTCCATTGATGAAGGCGAAGCCGCATTTATACGTAAACCCGATGGAACATTAACGGATGTAGCAACGTTAAACCCATATATAGGTAAATATCAAATCGGCGGAACGGTGATGGAGGTTGTTATTAAAAACGGCAATCAACTTTTTTTAATCATACCGGGTACGCCAAGTATTCAACTGATTCCCTACAAACCACGGTTATTCCACACTAAAGAATTTTCTGACTTGGCAATCGAATTTGTAATGGAGGCAGGAAAAGTAACAATGATGAAACAAAAAGATCCTTCCGGCGAATACGAAATGATAAAGAAATACTAGGAACGATAAAATTTTTGGTTCTCCCCTAATTTACGTTGAGCAGTTTCACTTTGCGAAACCTTTGCAAACCTTGCGGTAAAACTTTACAGTTAGGTTTGCAAAGGTTGCAATAAAGCACTTGAAAATAACAAATTATAATTTGTAAAAATATGCGCCATTTTAAGTCTCAGAGAAGCTAAAATTTTGAAAAAAAATTACCAACCACGTCCAATAATTTTTAATCACAAAAAATTAATTTCATAACCGCTTATCTTTGTTGGAAAAAATCTGCTTTTATCATGTCCGACACACTAATTCAACAACTCAAAACAATTTTACCTGCCGAGCGCATTAGATCGCGATTGATAGATCGTTACGCTTTTGCTTCCGACGCAAGTCATTTTTATATGGTGCCGGAAGTGGTGGTACAACCGACGAGTATCGAAGAAATTCAAAAATTATTTTTATTGTCGCAAAAAACAAAAGTGCCGATAACTTTTCGCGCAGCAGGAACGAGTTTGTGCGGACAATCTATCACTAACGGAATACTCGTTGATATATCGCGACATTGGCGCAACATTTCTGTTGAAGAAAACGGTGCAACGGTGCGCGTTCAACCGGCAATGATTGGCGATTACGTGAACCGCGTTTTAAAAAAATTCGGAAAAAAAATTGGTCCCGATCCGGCAAGTATCAATGCGGCGATGATGGGTGGTATTCTCGGCAACAATTCGTCCGGAATGTGTTGCGGCGTTCAGTACAATTCGTATCATACTTTGAAACACATTTCATTTGTGTTGCCGAACGGACAAATTTTTAATACTGAAACACCGAACGAACATGAACGTTTTGAACGCGAAGCACCGCAAATTTTTTCCGAATTGACAATGTTGCATCAAGAAATTTTAAATAATACGACACTGTACCGTAAAATCAGAGAAAAGTATAAAACAAAAAATACGACGGGTTACGGTCTCAATGCTTTTATTGATTTCAGTCATCCGCTTGATATTTTAGCCCATCTACTCATCGGTTCGGAAGGTACCTTGGCTTTTATTTCTGAAGCCGTGATGCACACGTTACCGGATTTACCTTTCAAACTCACCGGATTATTATATTTCGATTCGCCTCAAACGGCCTGTGCATCTATTTTTGCTTTAAAAAATACCAGTGCTGCCGCACTCGAATTTATGGACAGAAAATCGCTGCGCTCGATTGAAAACGTGAAAGGTGTGCCGGATAAAATTAAAAATTTGTGCGAACATGATTCGGCTATTCTAACGGAATATCAAGCGGCAACGGAACAAGAATTAATTGATTTATACAATGCTGCTCTGCCCGAACTAATTAAATTGCCGTTGTTACACGCGCCGGAATTTACGCGTAATGCCGACGAACAGGGTTTGCTTTGGAAAGTACGTAAAGGTTTATATCCGTCAGTGGCTGCAGCGCGACAAAGCGGTACTTCGATGATGAGTGAAGATATTGCTTTTCCGGTGGAACATTTGGGTGAAGCAGTGGTAGATGTACAAAATCTTTTTGAAAAATATAATTATCCGGAAGGCATCGTATTCGGTCACGCGAAAGATGGAAATTTACACTTCTTGATTGCGCAACGCTTTGACAATGCAGGTGAAAT
>JAYTIA010000180.1:0-2066 GCA_043732145.1 Saprospiraceae bacterium | reverse complement strand
GTCACGCGATTCAGATGAATTATATTCATACCAATGGTGAGCAATATACTTTCAATTTGATTGATACACCCGGTCTCGTAGATTTCAGTTATGAAGTCAGTCGCTCGATTGCAGCGTGTGAAGGTGCGTTACTATTAGTAGATGCGTCTCAAGGCGTTCAAGCGCAAACTATATCAAATTTATATTTAGCCATGGAACACGATCTAACGATTATTCCGGTTCTGAATAAAATTGATATGGAAGCGGCGATGATTGAAGAAATGAGCGATCAAATTGTTGAATTATTGGGTTGCGCCCGAGAAGAAATTGTTTTGGCGAGTGGAAAAACCGGCATCGGTATTCAGAATATTATGAACGCTGTTGTTGATCGTATTCCCCCACCGAGAGGTGACCCGAATGCACCGTTGCAAGCCTTGATTTTTGATTCTGTTTTTAATTCTTTCAGAGGTATCATTGCTTATTTTCGTGTTAAAAATGGTACGATTAAAAAAAATGATAAGGTGCGTTTTTATCACACAGGAAAAGAATATGTGGCAGATGAAGTCGGCATTTTACAAATGACAATGGTGCCGAAACCGGAATTGAGTGCAGGTGATGTCGGTTACATCATTACGGGAACAAAAGTGGCGAAAGAAATTAAAGTCGGTGATACAGTAACACAAGCGAACAGACCTTGTTTGGAAGAAATAAAAGGTTTTGAAGATGTAAAGCCGATGGTTTATGCCGGTGTTTATCCGATTGATAACGATGATTTTGAAGATTTACGCGACAGTCTTGAAAAATTACAACTCAACGATGCGTCTTTGGTATATGAAACTGAAACCTCTGCTGCTCTCGGTTTTGGATTTCGTTGCGGATTTTTGGGTTTGCTGCATCTTGAAATAGTTACCGAGCGTTTACGTCGCGAATACGATCAAGAAATAATTGTCACGATCCCGAATGTATCTTATTTTGCAAAAACTACTAAACGCGACTCCGAACCTTTTGTCGTGCGCACACCGGCAGATTTTCCGGACCCCAGTGCTTTAGAATTTGCGGAAGAGCCTTGGATAGAAGCACAAATAATTACAAAACCGGAATACTACGGCACCATAATGAGTTTGTGCATGGATAAACGCGGTATGCTGAAAAAAGAAAATTACATAACACCTACACGTGTTGAACTAACGTTTGAATTGCCTTTAGCTGAAATTATTTTTGACTTTTACGACAAACTTAAATCAATTTCACGCGGCTATGCATCTTTCGATTATTTTCAAATTGGTTATCGTATATCCGATCTCGTAAAATTGGATATTAAACTGAACAGCGAAAACGTAGATGCTTTTTCGGCACTCGTGCATCGCACAAAAGCGGAGTATATCGGTCGCCGTTTATGCGAAAAACTAAAAGATTTAATTCCGAAACATCAATTCGTGATTCCGATTCAAGCCGCCATCGGCGCAAAAATCATCGCCCGCGAAACTATTTCCGCGATGAGAAAGGATGTTACGGCAAAATGTTACGGCGGTGATATTTCGCGTAAACGTAAACTTTTAGAAAAACAAAAAGAAGGCAAAAAGAAAATGCGCCAATTCGGTAAAGTTGACGTACCGCAAACAGCTTTCATACAAGTTTTGAAATTGAATGATTGATTATTAGTCGGCTAGTCAAAAATAAGACCAACCGACTAACCCACTAATCAACTAAATGACTATGGTAGTTTCTGTTATCGCCGCCATGAGCGAAAATCGCGTCATCGGAATAGCCGGGCGTTTACCTTGGGGACATTTACATGATGATTTAGAAAACCTACACCGTTTAACAGTCGGAAAAAAAATGATCATGGGCAGAAAAAGTTACGATACACCCGACAGAATTTGGTCTGAAGTTGGTAATATCGTACTGTCGCGTCATCAAGATTTAATTCTTGATGAATGTTTTCAATATGCAGAAAATTTAGAACAAGCTCTTTTTGAGTTAAAAAATGAATCGGAAGTATTTATACTCGGCGGTGGTGAAGTTTTTAAAAAAGCAATGCCGTATGCCGATAAAATTTATATCACCCTCGTTCATGCTTGTTTTAT
>JAYTIA010000179.1:0-5591 GCA_043732145.1 Saprospiraceae bacterium | reverse complement strand
GTATTGTTGATGCAATTCAATTGCAAAAACTTAAAATAGAAGAACTCGAACTCAAAGCACAAAAGGCGGAACGCGAAAGTAATTACGAACTCGTTGCACGTATTCGTTACGGCGAATTGAAAGAAGAAGAACAAAAACTACACGAAGCAGAAGATAAACTCAAACAACTTTCGCCGGAAAATCGGATGACGAAAGAAGAAGTCACTTCCGATGATATTGCCGAAGTCGTGGCACGTTGGACGGGTATTCCGGTATCGAAAATGATGCAATCGGAACGTGACAAACTTTTGCGGTTTGAAGATGAACTCGGCAAGCGTGTAATTGGTCAACACGAAGCGGTTGAAGCGGTGAGTGATGCGATACGTCGTTCACGCGCCGGTATGCAAGATGAAAAACGTCCGATTGGTTCGTTTATATTTTTAGGTCCAACGGGTGTGGGAAAAACCGAATTAGCAAAAGCACTCGCAGATGTTTTATTCGACGATGCAACTGCGCTCACACGCATTGATATGTCGGAGTATCAAGAAAAACACGCGGTGTCGCGTTTAGTTGGTGCACCTCCCGGTTATGTCGGTTACGATGAAGGTGGGCAATTGACGGAAGCTGTACGTCGTCGTCCGTATCAAATTATACTGCTTGACGAAATTGAAAAAGCGCATCCGGATGTGTACAATATTTTGTTGCAAGTTTTAGACGACGGACGATTGACGGACAATAAAGGGCGCGTTGCAAATTTCAAAAACACAATTGTCATTATGACTTCGAACTTGGGAGCCGAAAAAATTATTGAAAATTTTGAAGGGATGGATAATGTCAATGAAAAACAGCGTCAAGAAATAATTGAAGAGACGAAAAAAGATGTGATGGCTGTGTTGAAAGAAAATCTGCGTCCCGAATTTCTAAATCGCATTGACGAAACGATTGTTTTTCATCCGTTGAGTCGCGCCGATGTCAAAGCAATTTTAAATTTGATGATGCGCGACGTGAACGAAATGCTGAAAAAACAAGACCTGTTCGTTTATCCGACCGATGCCGCTTTCGATTTGTTGGCCCGTGAAGGTTACGAACCGCAATTCGGCGCACGCCCTTTACGTCGTTTGCTGCAACGCGAATTGATTAATCCATTATCAAAAGAAATATTGGCAGGAAAATATCAAAAAGGCGATCGTATTATCGCAGAAGCGAGTGGAGAACGCCTGGTATTTTCTATAAAAAACACTGAGGCAATAACCATAGTTTGATTTAGAAATGAAAATAAAAAAATATGCTTTACGGAATTTTTTAAAAATTCTATAAAGCATATTTTTTTTACCGATAATCCAAGATACATTTATGCAAAAACCATATCGCCATACATTTCATGTCTCAATGCTTTTATGCGATCACTGTGAATATATTCGCCGTAAGTCATTAATTGATCAATCACACCTTTAGGTGTAACTTCTATGATGCGATTAGCAACTGTATCAAGAATTTGAAAATCGTGACTCGTAAAAATCATATTCCCCGGAAAATCGCGCATACCGTTGTTAAGTGCTGTAATACTTTCCAAATCCAAATGATTCGTTGGCTCATCCATGATTAAAAAATTGGGATTTGCCAACATCGTTTTCGACATCATGCAGCGCACTTTTTCGCCACCGGATAATACGCCGGCTTGTTTAAAAACTTCTTCTCCGCTGAATAACATACGTCCGAGAAATCCGCGGATGAATGATTCATCTTTTTCTTTCGAGTAATCGCGCAACCAATCCACCAAAGTAATATCTTTTTCGCCTTTAAAAAAAGTGGTATTATCATTCGGCAAATACTGCTGCGATATTGTTTGACCGTATTGAAAAGTGCCTTCAAAATCTTTATCGTCACCTGAAATTACATTCATAAATGCCGTTACAACACCACCGACTTTACTGATGAGCGCAATTTTTTCATTTTTATTCATGCGAAAGCTGAGGTTTTTGAAATAATAACCACCTTCCACATTTTTTTTCGATAAATTCACACACTCAAATATCACATCTCCCGGATCGCGTTCCGGTTTGAAATTAATAAACGGATAACGCCGCGACGACGGACGCATTTCTGTCAAGTCCAATTTTTCTAATGCTTTTTTTCGACTTGTTGCTTGTTTGGATTTAGAAGCATTGGCGGAAAAACGCGCAATAAATTCCATCATCTCGGCGCGTTTTTGTTCTACTTTTTTGTTTTTGTCCGCCATTTGACGCGAAACTAACTGACTTGTCTCATACCAAAAAGTATAATTACCGGTAAATAAACGAATTTTTCCGAAATCCACGTCTACGACGTGCGTACACACCATATCTAAAAAGTGGCGGTCGTGCGAAACAACTATCACAATGTTTTCGTAATCCGCTAAGAAATTGCACAACCATTCCGTTGTTTCCGCATCTAAATCATTTGTCGGTTCATCCATCAATAAAATATCCGGATTACCAAATAATGCTTGTGCCAACAAAACTTTAATTCTATCCTGCGGACTGATATCTTTTACTAAAGTATAGTGCAATGCTTCCGCTACACCCAAATTGCTCAACAATTCTGCGGCATCGCTTTCTGCCATGTAACCGTTCATTTCTGCAAAATCGCCTTCCAACTCACCGGCGCGCATATTATCTTCGTCAGTTGCATCGGATTTGGCATAAATTGCGTCTTTCTCTTTCATAATGTCGTACAATTTCTTGTAACCCATTATAACGGTATCTAAAACCGGAAACTCATCGAACGCAAAATGATTTTGCGATAAAACCGCCATACGCTCACCGGGAGTAATAGAGACTTCACCGCGATTCGGTTCTAATTCCCCGGAAATTACTTTTAAAAACGTAGATTTACCGGCACCGTTCGCACCAATCACACCGTAACAATTACCTTTAGTAAATTTTAAATTTACTTCATCGAAAAGTACGCGTTTGCCGAATTGAATCGCAACATTATTTACAGTAAGCATTCTTGCTAATTATTAATTGTTAATTGTTAATTGTTAATTATTAATTGGATTTAGCGTGTACCACTTTTCATTTGCTGAAAATGAGGCGCAAAATTAAATAAATTCTTTGACTATTCCCAAATTTTAAATTTTGAAAATGTATTTTAATTTTGGTAGAATTTTATTTCTTACAAACCTAAGTGTAAACGCAAACTAAAAACAGAAACCGGTCCGCGATCTTGATTGTAACCGGGATTTACTATGAATTGATATACGCTCGTGAGTTTTAATTTTTCTTGCCAAACGTTAAGTGTATAAAAAATTTCTGCGAGTGTTTCTATTCCATAATTCAATTTTCCATCGCCGAGTACAAAACCTTTTCCGCCGGCTGCAATATATTTTTTGTGAATATCCGATAAAACGGATGCGACAAGCGCGACACCAACATTGTCGTGTTCACGATGCCATTTTTTTCCGTCGAATGAAAGCCCTGCACTTATGGATTGATCAATTTCCGTAAACGCCCATGTTTCGTTGTTGCCGTCGTTCCAACTCAATCTTCCGAACATACCTATCCAATCATTGTATTTCATATCGGCAGAAAGTCCTAAGCCGTATTTAGTGCGCCCAATTTGTCGCGTACTTATTACATCGGGCAGATAACTTTTTTGTCTCAATGCTTCTGTATAACTGCCCATATTGGCGGTATTTAAAAAACCGAGCAGACGTAGAGTTCCTTTCTTCTCACCCAAACTAAAATGATTTGCGACTTCAATTGTATGTGCGCGTGCTTCGCCGATATTATAATTTATTTCACTGCTATTGGCGGTGAGTGGTTCTAGTGAAAGTGCATAACGATACTCCCATTTGGGAGAAAAATATTCTAAAACCAAACTCGGTGTATAACCGCGCACATCGGCGGGATAATCCCACGCACCGTTACTCATCAAACCCCATGACATAAATTGTGTGCGCGGGTCGTGACTAAAATCGTTTTTATCGAAAAAATCGGAGACAGAAATTTTTCCGAGTGTTACTTTGAAATATTTTTCCGGCAAATATCCGCCGAGTTGATTGATATCCGGACTTTGATAAGAGCTATCAGATATTAACTTTACGCTATCAAATTCTTTTTTTTTGTCGCTGATAGCTGACTTCTGACTGCCGGCTGCTTTTAACGGAAAAATTTGAGAATAAAACAATCGCGCTAAACTAAAAGTCAAAGCCGGATTGCCAACGCGATATGTCTCTCCATTAGTTGATGCACCAATACCTAAAGCACCGCTCAAACCGGCACCGCTTGCACCTTCCGGATTAATAAACAACGCACCGTATTTTCCGATTCGTACGCCTGCAAATAAAGTTGTCGTGAAAGAATACTGCGATTCCGTCTCGGGTTTTAAACTATTTTCGCCGGAATAGGGGGCATTAAACGTTGGCTTATATTGCCCGATAACTGTCGCTTGATAGTGCAGCGAAAATTTTTCGATAGAGTCGCGATGCATGGCTTCTCTACTTCTATCTGATGTTTGTGCGAAATTTTTTTGAGAAAAGAAAAATAAAAAATTCAAAAAAATATTTTGAAAAATATTTTTTTGAATTACTTTTTTTGAATTACTTTTTTTGAAAATTTTTTTTAAAAATTTTTTTTGAGAAAATAAATTTAAAATTTGCATCGAGTTTATTTTAACTGACAAGTTTTGTAGTTTCTAATTCACACAAAGATAGTAATCTAAAAAACATTTTCATTGAAATAAAAAAATAATTTAGATAAGTCTAAATTTAATTGTAATAATTAATTTTTAAACCTCAAGTCAATTTTGAAAATTTTGAAAATTTTGGTCAATTCTGAAAATTTGAATCGGTTTCGACAAAACATTTTGCAAATCTTTGATGCGCTCAATGTGTGTATCCGTCAAAAAAATTTGTCCGTAAGTATCGGATTCTAACAGCATGAGTAAATTTTTTAAACGCACGGCATCAAATTTATCAAAAATATCATCGAGTAATAAAATTGGTGTGGGTTTGAGATCTGAGGTTTGACGTTTGTGTTGCTCATAGCTCATGCCTGATACCTCATGCTTCATACCTAATTTCAGCATTTCAAATTGCGCAAGTTTGAGAGCCGTGATAAAAGATTTCAGTTGGCCTTGCGAGCCGAAACGTTTTAGCGGTTTATCATTCAAGATAAAAATCAAATCGTCGCGGTGAATTCCTTGTGTTGTGCGGTGCAAAATTATATCTTTTGAGCGCGTCTCTAACCAAGTGTTTTTTAAATTACTATTATTAATACATGATTCGTATTTAATAAAAATTTTTTCGTCGTCGCCGGCAATATGGTTATAAAATTTATTAAAAACCGGTGTAAAATCTGATATGAGTTGTGTACGTTTTTCAAAAATATAATTAGCGCAAGGCAACATCTGTTCAGAATAAATATCCAATAACAGGAATAAATCATTATCATGTACAGACAGGTCGCGAGTTATGCCTAAACGATAATGATCTATTCGCGGTTCATCCGCCAATTTTTTCAACGTTGCGTTGCGTTGCTCTAATAATTTATTGTAGGTGATTAAGTTTCGCAAATAAACCCTATCCAATTGGGAAAGTGTATTATCCAAAAATCTGCGACGTGCTTCAC
>JAYTIA010000178.1:0-5608 GCA_043732145.1 Saprospiraceae bacterium | reverse complement strand
CCTTGAAAACAATTTCCGTCACCGGTTGCGATAGCGTGGTGACCATGAATCTGCGCGTCAATAAAAAAGATACGACTTACATTAACGGACTAACCTGCGATTCGGCGAAAGCCGGTACGCTGAAAAAATTATTGAGAAACTCGGGAGGCTGCGATTCGTCGGTCGTTACAACCAATATTTTTACGAAACCGGATACTATTTTTCTGAAATTAAATTCGTGTAACGTTCAAGATACCGGTATGAGTGTCAAACGCATCAGTGTCGGCAGCGATTGCGAGAAAATAATTATGACGCAAGTAAATTTTGCGGCAATTCCGATAAATTTATCTTCTCAAACTATTTGTCCCGGCGACAGTGTTTTATTTAGTAACGCCTGGGTAAAAACAGCGGACACCTATCAAAAAATTTATAAAACGCTTAAAGGTTGTGATAGTACGGTAGTACTGAATTTATCTGTAACCAATAAAATTGTTACAAAAATTGATACTTTCACTTGCGATGCGGCACAAGTCGGCACAAAAACTTTAAATTTGAAATCCAAATCCGGTTGCGATTCAACGGTGATGATTAATACAAGTTTGGGCGCGAGCGGCAGTATATTAAAAGATTCCGTGTCGTGCAATGTTCGAGATACCGGCGTTTTTATATCAACGATTTCGCAAATCGGCGGGTGCAATAAAACACTCACGACGCATATTCAACTCGGAAAAATAGATTTTCAATCGCGCAACGCTACACTTTGTGCCGGCGACAGTGCGCAAATGGGTGTGCAATGGTTTAAAGTAAAAGGCATTTATTCGAAAGTATTTAAAAACACGCAAGGTTGCGATAGCACGGTTATGCTCACGCTCAATGTTTTGCAACGCGATACTGTGCTTATCAATAAAATATCCTGTAATGCGCGTGATACCGGCACACTGCAACAAAATTTAAAAAAACTCAACGGTTGCGACAGTACAGTAATTACAAAAACGCAATTAACACCTTCAACACTGCGCACCAATTTAGCGCAACTGAAACCGGCAACTTGCTACAATTATAATGACGGGGCGGTTTATCTGAAAAACATTGAAGGCGGGACACCGAGTTACAAATATCAATGGACAAACGGTTTCACGACCGATACACTCCGCAATTTAAAATCCGGTTGGTACCAATTTTCCGCCTCCGATGCGAATAATTGCACGATTATCGATTCCGTTTTCGTCGCGCAACCTTCGCCGATACGCATTTCAGTCGCAGCGCAATCGCCCAATTGTTACGGACAAACAGATGGTTCTATTCGTTTAGATACAATTGCCGGCGGTACGTCGCCCTACAATTTATTTTTGGACGGAAAAAATATAGATCCACCCTGTAAAGACGCAACGCATTGCATCTCTACAAATCGCGTTGCGGGTGTCGGCACGCACACGATAAAAATAAACGACGCCAATAACTGTATATTCGATACAACGCTCACGGTTAAAGAAGCACCTAAAAGAGAAATTAGTCTCGGCAGCGATTTAAAAATAAGATTAGGCGATAGTATTTTAATCGGCAGTTTTCTGAATTTCACACCAAAAACTATAAAATGGACACCGCCGGAGGGTTTGAGTTGCGATAATTGTTTACCTGTGTTTGCACGTCCCATAAATACGACGGACTACAAACTTGTTGTAACAGATTCATTGGGTTGCGTTGTGTTCGATAAATTCACCATAAACGTTTCCAAATTGCGACACGTTTATATTCCGACCGCGTTTTCTCCCGACGGCAATGGTACGAACGATAAATTTCTTTTGTATGCCGATAATTCCGTAGAAAAAATTTTGCGTATGCAAATTTATAATCGTTGGGGTGCGTTGGTATTCAGCAAAACAGATTGTTTGCCCAACTTAGAATCAGAAGGCTGGAACGGCACGTTTAATTCCAATCAAGTTATAACGGACACCTATATTTATTTTTTTGAAGTTTTGTTTAAAGATGGTAATGTTGAGATTTATTCGGGCGATGTGAGTTTGGTGAGATAGGGGAATAAAGGTCGTGTATTATTAAAACTCAAAAAATTGTCTGCCTGTTAAAAAAGCATTAAAACTTTATATTCTTTAAATCACGCGGATTTAATTTGGAAGATACGCATTTTAATATTAATGAAAAAATATGAATATTTTTGAGCTTAATAAAACTTACTAATTCAAACTGATTACTCCAAACTATAAAAAAGAAATTTTTTAGTACATTTGAGCTATGAATTTAGAAGAGAAAAATAAATACAAATCGGATTTTAAAAAAGAGCTTGATGCGTTTGCCGAAAAGCTCGAAAAATATGTTTCTTCCGATAACGGCGATTGGACGATAAAAGGTTTTATTGACGTTTATAAAAATATTTATACGATTTCATCAGACACGAAAATCGTTTCTAAGATTCTCGAAATACATATTTTCCCACAGATTTTACAGTTTGCCGACAGTATAAATTATAAAATTATTCTTGCCGAAAAACAGAATTGGTATCCGGATTTAACTTTTGTAAACAAAAAAAATGAAGAAGTAAAGTTTGCACTTGATATCAAAACGACTTTCAGACGTAACCATAAAACTGCGGGATTTACACTTGGTAGTCACGGCGGATATTTCAAAGAACGCGATAAAGACAAAAATATTCAGTTTCCATACAATAAATATTTAGGACATTACTGTCTCGGCGTTATTTACACAAGGACAGATGTGTCTGATGCACCTCTTTCTGAAACAGAAATTTTTCAGGTTCAAGAAATTCAAGAGGCATACGAAATGCCGAGAAAAAAAGTAGGCGATAGAAAAGTAACAACAGTGGCAAACCTAAAATCTATTACGTCAGTCATAAAAGATTTTGATTTTTTTGCCGCTGAAAAATGGAAAATTGCAAGTGATAAACAAGGTTCGGGTAACACAGCTAATATCGGCTCTATCGTTGCTATTGACGATTTGAAAAATGAAAATGGAATTTTCAGCCAATTAGGTGAAGAATGGTTCGATGAATATTGGATAAATCATGGCTCTGCTACAATGATTAAAGAAGGCAAAGCAATAAAAATAACAACACTGAAAGATTTTTTAGAGTTTAAAGGTAAGACCGAACTTTGGGAAAAAATTGTTTCTAAAACATCTAACAAGAAAACGAAATGAAAGTAATTGTTCCGCCGATAAAAAGCCAAGGTATAAAAACAAAATTAGTACCTTGGATTATGGAGCTTGCACCAAAAGTTAGTGGCAGATGGATAGAACCATTTTTGGGAACAGGCGTTGTCGCTTTCAATGCCGGATATAAAAAAGCTATTGTAAATGATACTAATCCGCACATAATTAATTTCTATAAAGGTATTCAAGAAAAAAAAATTACCGCGCCTTTAATGAAGCAGTATCTTGAACAAGAAGGCGAGCTTTTGAGCAAAGCGGATAATAATGGTTACGAACATTATTTAAAAGTGCGAACACGTTTTAACAATGGCGCATTTTCTCCGTATGATTTTATTTTTTTGTCGCGTGCCGGTTTCAACGGCATGATGCGATTCGGAAGTAAAGGTAATTGGAACATTCCGTTTTGCAAAAAACCGGATAGATTTGCGCAAGCCTACATTACTAAAATCACGAACCAAGTTTCAAATATTGCTCAAATTATTCAACCGGAACCAGATTGGATTTTTTACAATAAATCTTTTGCCGACATTATACAACTCGCTACCAAAGATGATATAATTTATTGCGACCCTCCTTACTACGGACGACACGTTGATTATTTCAATGGTTGGACAGAAAATGACGAAGAATTATTATTCAATTTATTAAGCGAAACCAAAGCAAAATTTATTCTATCCACATGGCATCACAACGATTGGCGAGAAAACGAAATGCTGAAAAAATTTTGGCATAAATTCAATATCGTCACCAAAGATCATTTCTATCACAATGGCGGCAGTATTGAAAACAGACGCACTGTTGTAGAAGCGTTGGTTTGTAATTTTGATACAGATAATTTTGCGTCGCACAATCACGGCTTGAAAGAAAAAATAAAAGTTGAACAGTTGGAATTGGAGTTTGCAGAGTGAGCTATTTTTTAATTTTTTAATTTTTTAATTTACACTCAAGGAAAAATTAAATTGGATGATGCTAAAATTTTTCTTTTAAATTCTAAATAAAATTCATGATAGACATTAATTCCTTACCAGTCGAAATACCCTGTCCGAAATGTAATTACTTGAATGAAGTTCAATTAATTGATATAAAATTAGAAAAACTAATTTTTTGTAACAATTGCAAATGCAGTATTCAATTGAAAGACAAAGAAGCGTCGGTTCATACCGGAGTGGATAAAATAAATGATGCAATTTATAAATTAGAAAATCTCATTAAAAATTTTGGAAAATAATGTACTACAATCATAATCTAAGAACGAATTTACAAGAGTGGAAGAGCAGATTATATAAAGCCAATTACGAACAATTTGGTCATCAGCTTAAGTATTGCCTTTCGAATATTGAAAATAATAAACTTTTGAAAAGTTTAATAAATGATGCTGTTATTAAATATAAATATGATAAACTGAGGTTAGAGAATGTTTTGGAAAATTATAATTATAAGGGAAGGCAAATGGATTTTGAGAATGAAACTCAACATTCAAGTTTCTGCTATCAATTTGTGAATTATGTTATTGAATATTTGAAAACTACTAATAATAATAAGATTCATGACCTTATAATTTTTCATGATGGCAGTTTTGAAGAAACAAAGAAGTATATTATTGAACAATTTATAACACCAATATTTTATTATTTCAACGATAGACTTGAAAAATCAAATTCAGTTATTTATTTACTGGAAAAATATAAACGTAGAACTGAATGGTTTACAGACAAACAACTTTTAAATCTTTATAACACTTCAAACAAAAATTACGAACAAATATTTGAAGATGATTTAAGATTATTTTTATTTGATCAAGGAATTGATTACCCATTTTCAACACCAAAATCAACATCCGGAAGAGCAGATATAATTGGTTCAATTGAGACATCGGATCCATTAATAATTGAAATAAAAATCTTCGATAGACAAACAGGTTACGGAAAAGATAGAATTATTGGAGGCTTTTCCCAAATTATTAAATACACTAACGATTACAACAAAGATATCGGTTATTTAGTGGTTTTCAATACAGATAAAGCAGAGATAGATTATTCATTCAAAGAAAACAATAATTTTTTCCCGCCAATGTTAACACTCAATAATAAAACCTATTTTTTTATTACAGTTAACTTGAATAGAGAGAACTCTGCAAGTAAAGTTGGAAAATCTGAAATTATCACCATTACCGAAGATGAATTAACTATTTGAAATCAGTCTTTAAATTATATTTCCCCGCTCGCGCAATATATGTTCCTTCATCAAAATACAAAAACGTAATCGCTCGTGAAAATCTTTAGATTTTTCACGCATTATTAAGCGCGTCTCCTGACGCGAGTAATAGGTTTGCAAATCACTTGCGTCAGGAGACCATAGCCGTCAAGCTAAGGGTGGAATGTATTACTTTTGCGAAAAAAGCTACATGAATTATCCGATTGATTTAGTAAAAGATGGCGAATTAGCC
>JAYTIA010000177.1:0-2079 GCA_043732145.1 Saprospiraceae bacterium | reverse complement strand
GATAAAACAGCGGTTGAAACTGAAAATAATTATTTTTATCCACTAACACGACTTGATATTTCGTATTGATAAGTTTCTGCGCAAGCGTTAAACCGGCAAAACCACCGCCGACAATGACGATGCGTTTGTAATCCGGATCTTTTAAATTGAGAGCCATTGTTTTTAATGATGAATAATGAATGATGAATGATGAATGAGTCTTTTTTCGATTCATCATTCATCATTCATCATTCATCATTAGTTAACTCATCTAATCATCACACCGTAACGATTTATAAACGGAATTAGTGTAAAGTTAATTGGTTCTACGCTGCCGACGACGAAAATGTATTTTTTATCGAACATATTTCCGTTTTGACTGAAGCTTATCCAAAATTCGTTGGTGAAACTAAAAAGTTGTTTGAAAATTGGTTCAATCGGTTGAATGTCGAGCGATTCTATTTTTTCAAAAAAATGCCGCAACGTTGTTGTCTGCCGACGAAAACCTTCGCCGTCTTCGCCGTAACCACGCGATACGACTAATACATTGTGAATGGCTTGCTCTTGCAAATTGAGTAAAAAGCAATCCCAAAGTTCATGGGTGCTTTCACTCGGGACGATACAAACGGCTAAATCTTCTACTTTCAGACTTGGAATATCTTTCTTCATTAATTTGTGTGACGTTTTATAAACCACATAGGCATATAGTTTTCATAGTTTTCATAGTTTTCATAGAAAAACTTGAAAACAACAGGCGCAACAATTTCTGTTTATAACATTTGCTAAAAGCCGCAAAAATAAATCTATTCAACGATTACAAACCTTTTTTTGTTTAGATTCTGCTAATCGTGCTAAAAAATTATTTTCTTTACAAAATTTTTTAGCATTAAACGCTCGAAACTGCCAATGTCAACTGTCAATTATGAGTAAACCAAGTATTCCGGAAGGCGTGCGCGATTTTTCACCAACGCAAATGGCGAAACGCAATTATATTTTCGATACGATTAAGCGCGTGTTCGTCAAATACGGTTATCAACAGATAGAAACGCCAACGCTTGAAAAACTTTCGACGCTCACGGGTAAATACGGCGAAGAAGGTGACAGACTTTTATTTAAAGTACTGAACAACGGCGATTTTTTGGCAAAAGCCGATAAAAATGCACTCGCCGAAAATAATTCGGCTAAACTCGTGTCGAGTATTGCCGAGCGCGGTTTGCGTTACGATTTGACCGTACCGTTTGCGCGATATGTCGTAATGAATCAAAATGATATAGCGTTTCCGTTCAAACGTTTTCAAATTCAACCGGTATGGCGTGCCGACAGACCACAACGCGGGCGTTACCGCGAATTTTATCAGTGCGACGCCGATGTTGTGGGTTCAAAATCGTTAATGTATGAGGCGGAATTGATTCAGATTTACGATGAAGTTTTTGCACAATTCGGCTTGAATGTTGCGATAAAAATTAATAACAGAAAAATTCTTTTCGGAATGTCGGAAGTTGCCGGTATTCCGGAAAAATTTGTGGATATGACGGTGGCGATTGATAAAATTGATAAAATCGGTTGGGAAGGCGTGCAAAAAGAATTGGAACAGCGCGGTATTTCGGGTGAAGCCGTGAATGTGATTGAAAAACTTCTCCACGTGAAAACGCTCGACGATTTGGAGAAATTTGTAGATAAAAGTGACAGTTTGAAACGCGGTATCGAAGAATTGCGCCAATTCCATTCGTATTTCGATACGAAAAAACCGTACAACGCGATTCGGTTTGATATTACTTTGGCGCGCGGACTTAACTATTATACGGGTTGTATTTTTGAAGTGCAAGCACAAGACATAAAAATGGGCAGCATCGGCGGCGGCGGCAGATACGATGATTTGACGGGTGTGTTTGGTTTAAAAAACGTTTCAGGGGTAGGCATTTCTTTTGGAGCCGATCGCATTTATGATTGTTTGGAAGAACTCGGTCTTTTTCCGAAAAAATCCGATACAAGTCTTCAAGTTTTTTTTACCGCTTTTGATGATGCAACACACCGCTTTGCTTTTAATATTTTAACGCAATTGCGCAGTGCGGGCATCAATGCCGATATTTATCCGGAACC
>JAYTIA010000176.1:0-5620 GCA_043732145.1 Saprospiraceae bacterium | reverse complement strand
GCGCATTTATTGCCGGCAATGCGGACATTATTAAGTATCTGAAATATAATATGCGCTCGCAAATTTTCGCAAAATCTTTGCCGATGCCATTAGTAATTGGCGGATTAAAACGCTTAGAGTTGATACGCAATAATTCGCAACTGAAAGACAAACTTTGGCAAAATGTTCATCGCTTGCAAAACGGTTTGCGCAGTTTAGGTTTAGATCTTGGGAGCACAAATACTTGCGTCACGCCCGTATTCATGCACGGCGAAGTTGAAGAAGCCTTGCGTCTCATCAAAGATTTACGCGAAAATTATCATATTTTTTGTTCGATTGTTGTGTATCCCGTCATTCCGAAAGGGATGATGTTATTGCGCCTTATTCCGACAGCCGATCATACTTTTGAAGATATTGACGAAACTTTATCAGCTTTTGGTGAAGTCGCCAAAAAATTAAAAGCCGGCGTTTATGCCAAAGAGGCGGAAACTTCTGTGGTTTGATTTTGAGGTAAATCTCTCGCAAAGCCGCAAAGTGAAACTTAACTTATTAAAATGCCGGAAGTTATTCCGGCGAGCAGATTGAAATAGCCTCAAAAAAGAATTTTAAGTTAGGCCGTCAATTGTTTCTATAATTCCTTTTTTTAAATAATAACGCTCACTTCAACACTAACCTCAAACCAATATCTTCACGTCTGAGATTCGGATTAAAACTTGCGCGAGCGGCAGCGCGACAAAAATTATCCAACCCGCTAAATGAGCCGCCGCGAATAACTAATTCATCATTCGGCGCACGGAACTTAGGACCTGAAGGATTATCCGCCGTTGAACGTCGGTAAAAATCCGGCAAATAAACATCGCCGCACCATTCGTAAACATTGCCGCTCATATCGTAAATGCCCAACTCATTCGGTTTTTTTTGTCCGACCGGATGCGTTTTTTTATCGGCATTATTAAAATACCAGCCAACGAGATCTAATTCGTTAGAACCGCTGTATTTTCTGTTATTCTCTTTGATACCGCCGCGTGCCGCAAATTCCCATTCCGCTTCTGTCGGCAAACGATAATTTTTGCCGGTTTTTTCGTTCAATTTTAAAATAAAATCATGAATATCTTCTCTACTGACGTTTTCTACCGGACATCTATCACACGCTTCGTGTGCCGATGGATTTTTTCCCATTACCCACATCCAAAGTTTTTGTGTCACTTCGTATTTACTGATTGTAAAATCACCAACCGTAACTTCATGCACCGGTTGTTCACTGACGGAACAGCCGTCACAACCTATATTCGGACTCCTTTGCCCCATTTGAAACGTACCGCCTTGTACAAAAACCATATTAGCGGCGAACTGTCCAAGTTCTCTCATGCGATTTCCTTCCGCTTGTTTGTCTAAAGAATCTATAGGCTGTAAAACTGTTTGCCCGGGCGTTTGTCCTTCCGGCAGTTTATTCGGCATAACGATTTGTTCAATTTTTTTTCCGTCTCTATCAAATCGTTCATGTTTTCGACATTGTGATAAATAAACAAAACTGCCGATAACAGATGCGCCGATAATTGCTAAAACATTGCGCAGATTAGGTCCGTATTTTTTCCAAAAAGGAGCAAGCGGACCTGAATTAAAAATTGTTCTGCGCGTATCGGTATCAGACAACGTATTTATTGCCGGTGTCGGCGTATTATCGGCGACATATTCGGGATAAGTAATTGTAGCTGAACCGGCACTTATAAATTCAGGTTTGAGTGAAAAAATAAATCTACCACCCATATCGCCGGCATCGCGCAAACTGCCGAACTGGGGCAATTGCGAAGCGTTGGAACTTGTATTTTCGCGCACATCAATCGCCAATTTATCAAAAATCAGTTTTGATTGAACATTGGTGCGTAAATCCAATAAAATAGCATTTGCAAACGGACTGTTTGCACCCGGATTACCGTCTGCCACCGGTTCGCTGCCGCCGGAAGTAAACATCCAACGCGAAGGTTTGCTATCCAATTCAATAATATCTCTGCGTATCGAAGCGATACCGCTGTCGCGATACAATAACGAACCGGAAAAACAAGAATCGGACACCAACAACACGTGCCGGCATTTCATGTTTTTTATCTGATTTCTAATATCAATATTCGGAATGTAAGAAGCATGATCGTCAACGTCCGCATCAACGGGAATCCAATAACCGTCACCATTATCATCAAGATAACCGTGACCGGAATAGTAAATAATCAAACTGTCGTTCGGTCCTAGCGCCGACGTATTTGTCAACCGATAAAGTGTGTTGATGATATTACTGCGCGTAGCTTTTTCATCAAGCAAGAAAGTGACATTTTCTTTTTTGAAATCGTATCTTTCAACGAGTACATCAGTAATATCGCCCACATCTTTCGTCGCATTCTTGAGTTTAGGCAGATGGACATAATTATTGATACCGATGGCAAGTATCTTATTTATTCCTTTCGGAACAACAGGAATATTTTCGGAAGGGTCTATGTGTCCAATGGCTCTTTGATTATCAGGCATAATAAAGTGATATTTTTATTTTGCAATTTAATATTAGCTATGAGCTTTTAGCTTTCAGCAAAAAACTGATAGTTGGTAGCTCAAGGCTCACAGCTCATAGCTAATTCTGTAGGCAAATTTATATTTTTTTATTTAAAAATTTATATTTTATTATATTTTTTATAGTTTACAAACCACAATTGAGTTTAAATGGAGAATTAATATTAGTGGATGTGAGCAATTATGCTTTCTATTTTTATAAGAAAGTCCTGTTTGGAAATATAAATGCGCAAAGAAATTTATTTTTCTTTACGCATTTATATTTCCAAACAACTTTCAACCATAAATCATCAATCACTAAACGCCTGCCAAAACTTTAGACCATTTTTTTCCGTCCGGTACGCCGAGACCGGTGCAAGCATCCCAACCGGTAGTCGCTTTAAATCCTTTTTGTCCCGCTGCGGTGATGTTATTGCCTACAGTGATGTCTCTGAAAATTTCGGGATGCGCATAAATGAGTGGATGAATATAACCAACCGGTTTTTTCTTGAGTTCATTCATTAGAGCAATTAAGCCCGCCAGGAGTGGTGCAACGGCACTTGTGCCCCCAATCGTAAAATTTTTTCCGTCAATGACAACTTTATAACCGGATACCGGATCGGCATCGCCGGCAACATCAGGTACACCGCGACCGACAAAATTTTTTCCGGAAATAGATATCGGAACCTTTGCATTTTTTTGGTAGTCCGGCAAAGGAAAAGTATCGCTGATACCGCCGCCGCCGGCAGAAGTTGAACTTTCATTCCAAACCGATTCGGCAGTGATAACTTTATTCGCAGCCACTAATTTTGTTCCGCCGCACGCCAACACAAACGGACTGGACGAAGGAAAATCTACGTGAACATTACTGTCAGTTGTAAAACCGTCACTGCTGCCTTGATCGCCGGAAGCTGCGCAAACCGTTACGCCCAATAAAGAAGCTGTTTGAAACGCATCATTAAATGCTTTTAAAGATTGCGCTGTCCAATTCACTTCCGGATTTCCCCAACTTATACTGATGACGCTCGGTTTGTTTACGTTGTCGTGTACAGCTGCGAGTATCGCGTTCAAAAATCCTTGATCGGTATTCGGTGCATAATACATCACAATTTTTGCATCCGGTGCTACCGAACCAACGACTTCAATATCCAATAAAACTTCACCATCTGCACTGTTCGGCTTACCGATCGGGTTGTTCATCGCACCGTCCACGCCGACTGAAATAACTGTCGGTGATTTTAAACCCACTAATTTGAAATAAGTATCTAAATCTTTTTGAGTATGCCCGCCGTCAAGTTCTATGATAGCGACACATTGTCCGGCACCGGTAGCATTAGTAGGAAAATTATAGAGGGCAGCAATTTCCGTGGCATAAAAATTAGTTGTCACCGGTGGTTTTTTTTTACGATGTCCGGCTGCGGCATTACTTATCAAACCTCTTGCAGTCATGCCGACGGGTGTTGGTGCATCTTCTTTTAAAATTTGAAAATGTGCTTGGGCAGTCATACGGTTATCGAAACCGAAAATTCCTTCTACTATGCCTTTTAAACTATCCGGTACATATACATAACCGGTTCTGCCGTGAAATTTATTCCCATCAGGGGCTGTATATTCATACAATTGCACACCAAACGCCGCACGCAATTGTCCGACTTCGCCTTTTATTTGAACGGTGCGTTTGCCGGCATCAGTATGTATTACCGACAAACCATGTGTTGCGGTATAAGCTGTCACACTGTGAATATCTTTGTCGTCAGCACCGTATTCAGCGGCATAAGCTTCACGAGAAATCGGTGTAAAAGTCGGGTTTTGAAGGACGGTAGCGTCAGGTATATTTTTCGCACGCAAACTCAATGTCACTTCAATGATTTGATTATCGCTAATTGGTTTTTGTGCAACACCTTCCGGTGCTTTTTTTAAACTGTCCGGGAGCGGGGTCATGCCGGTTGTATCAAACGCGACATTTGGATTTTCTTTTGATTTCGCCATTGTTAATATTTTTTAGTTGAATTGAAAAAAATTTGCTTTCAAACGATAATTTTATAAAAATTATTGGGCAGGAAAATGGGCATTAAAGAGTGACATGGCAAATATATAATTTCTTTTCGAAATATTTTTTTTGAGTGAAATTAAATTGCAAAAAAAACGCGCTCATCAAAAAAAATTCGATGAGCGCGTTTTTTTATTTAAAACAACTGTCAACTATAAATTAACAATTGACAATTATTTTTACGTTCCCAAATAATGTTTCAACAACTTACTTTTATTAGAACCGCGCAATTTATTTATCGCTTTATCTTTTATTTGGCGCACACGCTCACGTGTTAAACCGAATTTGTCGCCGATGTCTTCTAAACTCATCGGATGTTCTACGTTGATACCAAAATATAAGCGAATTACGTCGCTTTGTCTGTCGGTGAGTGTACCAAGCGAGCGTTCAATTTCACGAGTTAAAGATTCATTGTATTCCAAAAGCGTATCCGTGCCGAGGGTCGTTGTATTTTCTAAAACATCAAGCAGTGAATTGTCTTCACCTTCCGCAAACGGTGCGTCCATTGAAACGTGACGAGCGGCAACGCCCAAAGTTGTTTCAACTTCATCGGTCGTTATTTCGAGCAATGCAGCTAATTCTTCGGAACTCGGTTCGCGTTCATACGCTTGTTCGAGTTCGGAAAAGGCTTTATTGATTTTATTAAGCGAACCGACTTTGTTGAGTGGTAAACGTACAATACGACTTTGTTCAGCAAGAGCTTGAAGAATTGATTGGCGAATCCACCAGACAGCGTAAGAAATGAATTTAAACCCGCGCGTTTCATCAAAACGTTGCGCCGCTTTTATTAAACCTAAATTGCCTTCATTAATTAAATCACTCAGCGATAAACCTTGATTTTGATATTGTTTTGCCACCGAAACTACAAAACGCAAATTTGCTTTAGTGAGTTTTTCAAGTGCTATTTGATCGCCTTGCTTGATACGTTTGGCTAAATCTACTTCTTCTTCCGGTGTCAGAAGGTCAACCTTTCCTATTTCCTGTAAATACTTTTCGAGCGATTGACTTTCCCGATTTGTAATTGACTTCGTTATTTTTAATTGTCTCATCCGC
>JAYTIA010000175.1:0-14458 GCA_043732145.1 Saprospiraceae bacterium | reverse complement strand
GAATTATTCGGCGCGAGGCATCGGTTTATAATATTTTGGCAGCTTCCGCTTTTTTGCTTTTGGTTTATAATCCGTTCATGTTGTACGATGTCGGGTTTCAATTGTCGTATTTTGCAGTCGTCGGTATCGTGATTTTTTTTAAGCCGTTGCAAAAACTTGTCATCACAAAATATAAAATTATAAACCTCATTTGGGATACCGTTGCCGTCGGCTTGGCGGCGCAAATTGCAGTAACACCTTTATCGTTGTATTATTTTCATCAATTTCCGACTTATTTTTGGTTGTCCGGAATTTTGGCGGTGCCGGTGTCATCGGTGGCTCTGTATGCCGGTATCGTTTTGTTTTTTACCGATGCGATTCCGATTTTAGGTTTGATTGTCGGGAAAATATTTTATTGGAGTATTTGGTTGATGAATGAAATTATTTTTTCGATTCAACATTTGCCTTTCAGTCTTATTTCAGGTATTTGGTTAACGACTTTAAATGCGTTATTGATTTACGTCATTATCATTGGCGCGAGTTATGCCGTTTTTGAAAAAAAATTGCGCCTGTTGATGTATCCGTTGTCGAGTATTTTTATTTTAAGTTGTTTGAATGTTTCGGCAGTTTTTAAAAAGCAAACACAAAAACAAATCGTCATTTACAATATCGCCGGTAATACTTTGATAGATTGTTTTGATGTGGAGAAATGTTTCAGTATCATCGCCAAAAATGAAAGCGATACAGCGGTCGAGAAGAAAATAAGTTATGCCGCACAAAATCATCGGTGGGCGATGGGCATGAAAAATTTATGTGCAATAGATATAGATAGCAGCAAAAAAAGCAACACTTTTTTTTACGCCAACGGTTTTCTGCAATTTTATGACAAACGCATTTTGATTCTCGACGCTTTACCGTCGCAACCGATTACGATGCCTTTTGATGCCGTACTTATCATCGGGAATCCGAAAATAAAACTCGCCGATTTGCAATCGCTCATAAAATTTAAGACGCTTGTTTTTGATGCTTCCAACTATAAAAAAAATGTTACTGCATGGAAAGAAGAAGCGCAGTTGATACATATTTCGTATTTCGATGTGAGGGAAAGCGGAGCTTGGTTAGAAGGTTTTTGATCAATACATCACAATTCAATCTTCACCATTTTCACATAAAAATTTTCTTGACTCGGCACAAGTAATTCATTCGCGCCAATTTGAAGTGCGTCTCTGAAACGCAATTGCAAATTTTTACCGTCGGTGTTTAATATCGTGTGGCGTTCCGGTTGTCCGTCCGGTTTAAATAAATAATCGCTGACTGTCGTGGAACGACCCACATCCTCGTTGAAAAGCAAATGAATAGCAGAAGATGTTTTTAACACAAAAAAAGAACAGAAACGCCCTTCATCGTTCTGAGAATTCTGTTTTTTTACGACTACCGACCGCCATTGCATTTTTCCGTCCGGCGCAATATTGGCAAGAAAAGCATTATCGTGATAATAATCGGTGATGGCAATATCGCGATGACCGAAACCAAAACTACTCGGATTCGACGCGACGCGCAAAACTTCGCGCACTTGTTCGACAATTAAAAGCATACCGCCGTCGCGCCTGAGTACAATATCTTGTACGCGTAAATCGGGCGTTAATCCTTTTGTGTTGGTGATTTTTTTTCCAATAAATGCGGATGTAAAATCGTCGTCGAAAATATTAACGACGATATCTGATACATGGTGACCGGTTGAAACGTTTAACGTAAACAGACCTTGCGCATGTGAAATATTTTTTTCACTATAAATGCCCGCGACACAAAGTTTCTGATTAAAATTATCGAAATTAAATTTAGTATGCAATACATAAAAATCGCGTATCGGCACATTTATATCCGTCGGATTGCCGTATGCATTAAAATGCACTACGCGATATTGGTGCGTTTTTTTACTGTCGGGGTTTTCTTCCAAAGCTAAAAAAACATCGGCTTTATTGCTGACGGCGTATTGTTCCGGTTTACCTTCGGAAATGTAACGTTTGTAATCATACAGTTTTTCCCAAATCAATTTCAGAGAATCTAAACTAAAGGCAAACAAATCGTAAAACTTCCCTTCTTCTTTTTCCGAAATCAGCGCGACTTTTTTATCTTCCGATAGCGTCAACTTGGGCGTAGGCAAATCAAAATTTTTGGGCGTTGATTTTATCGTTCCCGAATCCAATAATTTAATTTGACTATCGTATTTCCACACTTTCAAATACTGTACACTTTTACGTTCAGCATATTCGATGATAGTAAAATCGGTTTTGCTGCAAATAACGTCAATGACATTGTGCGAAAATTTTTTGTCTAAATCAATCGTTCTGTCCCATTGTTTATGCAAATCAAGGTCGAAAGCCTCAACTTCTATTTTATTTTTTGTCCAATAAAGGAATAAAATCCGGTCATTAATTTTTCCGCTAAACGTATAACCCTGCGCCTCCACACCCAAATTTTTTTCGGTAGAAGTGTGGATATTTTGAGCGAAAAGCGTAGAAGGGACAAGAGATAATAGACAATAGACAACGGACAACAGACGACAGACAACGGAAAATAGATGGTAGAAGCGCTTTTTTGTTGTCTGTCGTCTGTTGCCCGTTGTCCAATTTATATTATTTGCGTTCATCTTTTAAACTTTGAAAATTAGGAATGATAAACATCAAGTTCAAAGATAAGGTATGATAAATTTATTTTTTCTAAAATTTATTTTTCTATAGATAAATACGCCACACAATTCCGGATGAACTATGTGGCGTATTGGTAAAGTTTTTTTTAGACGAAAGTATTTTTTACCGACAAAAAAAATTCCGATATTTGCAGTACAATTTTAAAATTACTACAAATGAAAAAATACAATTTCTTAATCGCGTTTATTTTTCCGATTATTTTATCGGCGCAAGAAAAACCGGTACTCAAAACAACATTGTCGAGTGATACTATTGGCGTAGCAAATAATTTTGAAGTTATTTTTACTTTAGAAAATGGCTCGATAAAAAAATTAAATCCGCCGAGTTTTGAAGGCTTCGATGTGCAAGGTCCTTCGACGATGACGAGTATAAGTATGGTGAACGGTGTGACAACGCAATCGGCTTCATACACCTATTATTTGACACCAAAAAAAACCGGTACTTTCACTTTTGATGCCGCAAGTTGCGAAACTATGGAAGGAACAATTACATCGGAGAAAAAAACAATTGTCGTTTTAGAAAATTACGCTGCACCGAAAAAAAAGCCACGCTCACAATTCGGGTTTTTTAATGACGACGCGCCGGATTTTTTTAATGTGCGTCCGAGTCAACCGAAATCACAGTCACCGCAAAAAAAAGTAGAAAAAAAGCCGAAGTTTTCGACGGAAGAAATTTAATTAGTTGACAAATTGACAACGAATAATCATCAGTGTTAAAAAGATTTTTTAAAACCGGATTTTTTAGATTTTTTTAAAATTTAAAAATTTCTGCCTTGCAGCTCAATTTTCAAATAAAAATACAATTGGCGTGTATGATTAAAATAATTAGCATAAATTTTTATTTATACTTTTCAACATTGAAATCAGAAAAACTAAATAACGCATTTATGCAGGCAGCTTAAATATGCCGGACGTTTTGAAATAGAAGTGGCGGTCTATTTAAGAAAATTTTAACAAAAAAAATTATAACAAACATGGCAAAAAAGAAAATGCTAAAAATACCGACGCTATAATCCGAAAAAATTTTTTTTATAGAATATATTTGTATTGTTTTCAAAAGAAACAAATTATTGGTAAACCATAGAAAACATCCGAACTTATCATACGGACCATCTTTATTAATTTTAAAAATAAAAAGATTTTATGTCTAATTTACACAAACTTGAAATACTTGAATCGTACGGGATTCAAAATTCGAAAACAGGCGGTAAAAAAAATCGCGACCAGTACAATATCGTTTGGATACTCGCCACTGTTCGGCAACAAAACGCATGGCGGTGACGGAATAAAATATTAGCTGTTAATCATAAAAAAATCGTACGAAGAAGTTTTCTTCGTACGATTTTTTTTACCACTACAGCTATTAATTGACAACTGTCAATTGACAATTGTCAATTAAAAACAGTATTCATTTGCTTCAATCAAAGTATGTGCAACTTTACGACGACATTCTTTGACATTTACCGGCGGATATTTTGAAAAACGTTTTAAGCCCATCAAAAAAGTTTTCAGTAAATCCCCTTCCGCATAAGAAGCCAACGCATCAGTCGCCCATTTAGAAATACGCGCCGTTGCGTCTGCCATTTGTACTTTCAAAATAGCATCGTACACTTCTTGCGTATGTTTTTTATCCGGCATACCTTTCAATTTGTGAACGCGCAAAAGAGTAGATTCGCTGTTCAAAATATCAAGTAAAATGTCCGCAACGTTCATCAAAATTTCTTGTTCGTGACGCAAATCAATTTTACCTTCCATTTGCATTTTCACGGCACCACCTGCCACCATGAGCGCAATTTTTTTGAAATCTTTTACGGCTGCATATTCTTCCGCATATTCTCCTACCGGACGATCAAATGACGGCATCGAAGATAATTCTTTTTGCACAGCCCAAGCCGGACCGGTAATATCTATTTTTCCATTCATTGCACGTTTCAACAATTGATCGACACTCAACAGGCGATTGATTTCATTTGTACCTTCGTAAATACGATTGATACGTGCATCACGATAAGCACGCGCCGCGCCCAATTCTTCACTGAAACCCATGCCGCCGTGAATTTGCACATTTTCATCGGCGCAATAATCCAAAGCATCGGAGCCGCCGAATTTAATCAATGAACATTCAATCGCGTATTCTTCGGCAGCATCTAAAGTTGATTCCGAATATGATTTACCGGTTTCCATATCGGCATGAATGTGTTCCTGAATGAGATTCGATACGCGATAAATCGTAGATTCATTTGTGAACAAACGAATTGCCATTTCACCTAATTTATATTGTATGGCTCCGAAATTCGCAATCGGTTGTTTGAATTGCTGACGGGCATTCGCATATTGCGTTGACATTGTGACCAATGTTTTTGAACCGCCGACAGACAATGCACCGAGTTTGAAACGACCGATATTTAAAACATTGAACGCAATCAAATGTCCTTTACCGATTTCTCCCAAAACATTTTCAACTGGTACTTCCACGTTTTCAAAATAAATTTGACGCGTTGATGAACCTTTAATGCCGAGTTTGTCTTCTTCTGCACCAAGCGTCACGCCTTTCGTATGACGGTCAATAATTAATCCGGTGAATTTATCGCCGTCAATTTTAGCAAACACGATAAAAATATCTGCCCAACCACCATTAGAAATCCACATTTTTTGACCATTAACGATAAAGTTTTTTCCGTCCGGCGATCTGTCGGCGCGTGTTTTTGCAGCAAGCGCATCCGAGCCGCTGCCCGGTTCCGTCAAGCAATAAGCGCAAAGTAATTTTCCGCTAATGAGTTGCGGCAAGTAATGTTGTTTTTGTGCTTCCGTGCCGTAATATAAAATCGGCAACATACCTATACCGGTTTGCACTGCATAAGACACCGTAAATCCGCCGCCCGGTCCGATTGTATCGCAAATCATGGTGTTGGTGTTCGTGTCCATCGCCGAACCGCCATATTCTTCCGGTTGATTAGTACCGAGTAGTCCAAGGTCGCCCATTTTTTGCAACAAGCCGACAGCAACGCCTTCTTCTTTATGTTCCAATTTTTCGCGCACCGGATAAATATCGTTTTTCACGAAATCGCGCACCATATCGCGCACCATGCGTTGCTCTTCGTTGAACTCCTCCGGAATAAAAACAGAATCCGGTGTACTATCTTTGATTAAAAAGGCACCGCCTCTTAATACATCGTGTTTTACTAAAGTTTCAGTCATTGTTTGATTTACGATTTACGATTTAAGATTTTATTTTTTACTGAACGAAAATAGAAATTTAATATGATAAAGTGCAAAGAAAAATAAAATAAAATTTATTTTAGCGAAATTTCGCTAAAAATACATACATTTATTTTGAACGTACAAATTTTTTTGAGTTTTTTTTGAAAAATTACAAAATTTACAATAATGATGCTGTTATTTCGCTATGCAAAACCTCTACTTATTTTTTATCGCCTCGCTTATGCTGAACTTAACACCGGGCAATGATATGCTCTACGTCATTTCAAGAAGTATTTCGCAAGGTTTTAAAGGCGGATTATTTTCCGCGCTCGGTATTTTTATTGGTTGTTTAATCCATGTTTTTGCGGCAGTATTGGGTATTTCGTTCATCATCGCAAAATCGGCTTTTCTATTTCAAGCGATTAAATTTGCAGGCGCGGCGTATTTAATTTATCTCGGCATTAATGCGTTAATTGCAAAACCAAGTACAAACGACGCGCAAAAAGATTTACAAAAAGTCAATCCTTATCAACTACTAAAACAAGGCGCGATTACGAATGCTTTGAATCCGAAAGTAGCGATTTTTTTTCTCTCTTTTCTGCCGCAGTTTATCAATCCGACTACACATACGGCGATACAATTATTCACACTCGGTATATGGTTCGATGTGCAAGGCACTTTAATTTTAATCTGCATCGCTTTTTTAATCGGCAGAACACGCAACTTCATTCAACAAAATCCAAAATTTTGGGCGATACAGGAAAAAATCACGGGCGTTATTTTAATTGGGTTAGGGGTGAAGTTGGTTGTTTGAAAAATTCATCCTTAAAAACAAACAACATCACCGAAAAGAAATTATTTTTGACGCGATTAGTTTTTAAATTTTTTTTGAAAAAATTTTCGCAAGAATTTATTTTTTCAAATTTTTTTTTCAAAAAATAAAATTGGAAACTTTTTTCAAAAATTTTTTCATCGAAAAAAAATTTTCATCGAGATGCGTTTTACTTTTTCAATTTTATTTTCTCTTCAAATATTTTTTGTTGCTGCTCAAAATTATTCAACGACAGAAAACCGTTGGGTGGATAGCGTTTATAATACTTTGCCGGATTCGTTGCGTTACACGCAATTGTTTATCATTCGCGCACATTCCAATCTGGGTGATGATCATGTGGCGAAAGTTGAAAATTTAATCAAACAATATCAAGTCGGCGGATTGTGTTTTTTTCAAGGCACACCCGAAAAACAAGCGGAACTCACCAACCGTTATCAAAAATTAGCGACTGTACCATTGCTCGTAACGATGGATGCGGAATGGGGTTTGAATATGCGTTTGAAAGAAACCGTAACAGCTTATCCGAAACAAATGATGCTGGGTGCGATTCAAGATAATTCTTTGATTTATAAATTCGGTGCGCAAGTGGCAAAGGATTTAAAACGGCTCGGTGTTCACGTCAATTATGCACCCGATGCCGATGTGAATAACAACGCCAATAATCCGGTGATTAACGAACGGTCGTTCGGTGAAGATAAAAGAAATGTGGCGTCGAAAGCGTTTATGTATATGCGCGGTATGCAAGACAACGGCGTGATGGCGTGTGCAAAACATTTTCCCGGTCACGGCGATACGGATGTGGACAGTCATTTCGATTTGCCGCAAATTTCGCACGATATAAAACGCTTGAACGATATTGAACTCATGCCGTTTCGCGTTTTGACGCAACACGGTATCGGTTCCGTGATGGTAGCGCATTTGCAAGTGCCGGCAATTGATGCAACGCCGAACACGCCGTCAAGTATTTCACGTCCGACGATACAAGGTTTGTTGCGCGGAAAAATGGGTTATCAAGGTTTAATTTTTACGGATGGATTAGAAATGAAAGGGTTATCAAAATACTATCCCTCCGGTGAATCGTCGGCGCGTGCCTTGGCAGCAGGTAACGATATGTTGTGTTTGCCGGAAGATATTCCGGCGGCATTGCAAAAAATTAAAGAATTTATTCGCGACGGTAAAATTGATCCGAAACAATTGGAGGCGAGTGTGAAACGGGTACTTCATACAAAATATAATTATGTTTTGGACAACGGACAACGGACAACGGAAAACGGAAAAACAAATTCATATTCTATCGACCAAGAAAACCTTCGCGACGATTTGAACAGCACCGAAAGCAAACTATTAGTGCGCGAACTCACAAAAAATGCTTTGACATTGGTGCGCAACGATGGCGGATTAATTCCTTTTAAAAATTATCAACCCGACAGCATTGTGACGATTAGTTTAAACAGTACCGGTTGGTCGCCTTTCCAACTGACTTTATATAATTACGGATTCAACAATCAATTTAATTTGCCGAAAGATTTCGACAATGAAAAAAAGAAATTTACGCTCGAATATCTTTCTAAAAAGAAAATTGTCATCGTCTCTATCCACGACATGAAAGCGAATGCACGCGATACTTTCGGCTTAAAACAAAATCTGATTGATTTGGTGAATGAACTTGCGCAAAAAACGACGGTAATTTTAGCGGTGTTCGGCAATCCATACGCTTTAAAATATTTTGACAACGTGCCGAATGTAATTGAATGTTACAACAACGAAAAAGTGACGCAAGAACTCGCTGCCGAAGGATTGATGGGTGTGTTTGAGTTGAAAGGAAAATTGCCGGTAACGGCTTCTTTGAAATCGAAAGCGGGTATGGGTTTGTCGTCGGTAAAAATAAATCGTTTGCAATGGAACACCGACACACCCGAAGATGCGGGCATGTCCGGCAAAATTTTGGCGAACATAGATACGATTGCGAACGAACTCATAAAAAAACACGCCGCACCGGGTTGTCAAATTTTGGTGGCGAAGGGTAATCAAGTCGTGTATCATAAATCATTCGGGACTTTAGATTATTATAACGGACACACGACGAGTTTGCAAACGATGTATGATATGGCAAGCATCACAAAATGTGCCGCAACTACGGTGAGTTTGATGAAACTTTATGATGAAGGGAATTTTTCTTTGACAAAATCTTACGGCGATTACCTGCCGTATGCGAAAGGTTCGAACAAAGAAAAAATGTTGATGAAGGATGTGTTGGTACATCAAGCAGGCTTAATTCCTTGGATTGCTTTTTATAAAAACACGCTTGATTCGGTATCGAACTACGATAACAAAACGATGATATATTATCCGGCTTTGAAATACTATAGAAAAATTGCCGAACCCGGTTTTACTACGCAAGTTGCTAAAGATATTTTCATACGCGACGATTATCCGGATTCAATGCGCATGCGCATCATTAATTCGCCTTTGCGCGAAAAACGCGATTATGTTTATTCCGATTTAGGAATGATTTTAATGGCAGACGTGATAAAAAGAATTACTGATAAACCGTTGGATAAATATGCGACTGATAATTTTTATGCACCGTTGGGTATGACGCGCACACTTTTTAATCCGAAAACAAAATTCGCGACAGACGATTGCGCACCGACAGATGACGACCGATATTTCAGAATTCAGCGCGTACAAGGATATGTACACGACATGGGTGCGGGAATGTTGGGCGGTGTCAGCGGTCACGCCGGATTGTTTTCTACCGCCGGCGATTTGGCTGTCTTGTGTCGAATGTTGCTTAACAACGGCGAATATGCCGGCGTGCAATACATAAAACCAAGTACCGTAAAATTATTTACTTCTCGACAAGAAGGAAGCACACGGCGCGGTTACGGTTGGGATATGAAAGAATCCGACCCTAAAAAAACGCTGAATATGAGTGCAAAAGCATCAGATAAGACTTTCGGACACACAGGTTTCACGGGCAACGCCTTTTACATGGATCCGGACAACGATTTGATTTATATTTTTCTTTCCAACCGCACTTGGCCTGATATGAATAGTCCGGTGTTGGGAGATGGTAACTATCGCCCGAGAATTCAAACGGTTATTTATGAGGCGATGCGGAAATAATTTTGGATTTTAGATTTAAGAAAAAAACGCGCAAAGAAAATATTTTTTCGCGCGTTTTTTATATAAAAAAAGATTTTCAATTTTTAACATTGAAAATCCAAAATCCAAAATCAAGCAAATATTTACTGTCAAAAATTTGCTTTACAAAAAACATTACTCTAATTTTGAATCTTGATTCAATGACAAACAGATAATTCATTCAACGCTTATTTTGTAACAAACGCGAATAACACTAAAACGCGCACTCAACACCTAACATGAATCCCTACTTGAACATCCTAAGCCGGCTGCTTGCAGTCTGTTTTTTTATTTTTTTTGGTTGCAAGAAAGCACCCGATCCAACTATTACTTTTATTATTAAATTCGATTCCATTCAAGACCGTTTGGATGCCAACGGGCAACCGACAACGGGTTCGACGAGTACTGCTCAAACGCCGGTGTTTAATAAAATCGGTACGAACTATTTTGAATTATCCGGCGACGAAAATGTTTTATTGGGTAAA
Organism: Saprospiraceae bacterium; assembly: GCA_043732145.1. Lineage (GTDB taxonomy): Bacteria > Bacteroidota > Bacteroidia > Chitinophagales > Saprospiraceae > JAAFJT01. Next base: position 4,104 of record JAYTIA010000175.1, on the reverse strand, counting down.
GGCAAAGTATTGATGAGTATACCGGATATTTCCGTGACAGGTGCGACCGATCCGGCGATTGATTTTTCACAATTGAAAATGTTATCCGACGGTGATGTTTTAGTCACAATGCCTATTAAAAATTTTCCGATCGGACAATATCAATATGCACGATTGTCAGTGCCTTACACCAATTTCGATGTACAATTTAATTTGATAGATGTACCCTTTGCCGGCGATTTTTTAGATGAACGCGGTACAATTGCTGCGTTTTTAGGACAAAGTACTTATATCACAACTTATAAAGTGGCAGACAAAGAACAAGTGGTGAATAACATCAAGAAAAAAGGGTTTTGGAGTTTCGAAACGAAATTAAGCCCCGGTTATGCGGCGTATAATGGTATTTATACCGGACAAATATCGGATAGTATCGTAACGGTCGTGAATCCGATTCAAAAAACTTCGCCAATACAGAAGGGTTCGAGTGTAATTACCGGCAAATTTATTTCTCCATTAACTATCACCGGTGCAGAAACTCAAAATATAATGGTGACACTATCATTAAGTATTAATAAAAGTTTTGAATGGGAGGATAAACTCCGGAAAAATAAAAAATGGGATATTGCCGCACAAGCGAATACAGGTGCAACTGTTTATGAACCGCTTATTGATTTCGGTTTACGCGGTCTGCGCATTTCTTTTGAAAATAAATGATGGTAAATAGAAAAAAAAATTCATTTTTTCGAAAAAAAGATGCGCATAGAAAAATAATTAACCATTAACAACTAACCATTAACAACTAACTTATATCTTTGTAACATACTTTTTCAATTTTTAAATATGAGGAACATTAACGGCAGGAAAAGCAGGACTGCCTTTGCTCTAATTTCTACATCATTTTTACTATTAGCAGCCTGTATTTTTTCAAAATGCAGTTTGTTCAACCGACCGGATAGAGGTAATTCTGTTACGATTCGATTGACTGCCGAACCGGAAAAACTTAATCCGTTACTCAGTGAAGACGGTAATACTGTGCAAGTAACTGCTAATATATTTATGGCTTTACTCGATTTCGATGCAAAAACATTGGAACTTGTACCGCTTTTGGCAAAAAATCGCCCGATTGTTTCTGTTATTGATACCGGTGCGAATAAAGGCGGAGTCACTTACACTTATCAAATCAGAGACGAAGCAGCTTGGGATAATGGCACACCCGTTACTGCCGCCGATTATATTTTTACGATTAAAGCCGTGATGAATAAACAATCCGGCGCGAATAATTTTCGTTCAGGTCTCGATTTTATTAGAGATATAACCGTTGATGCCAAAAACCCGAAAAAATTTACCATTATTGCCGATAAAGCGTACATTCTTTCTGAAACTAACAGCGGTACTGTTCCGATTTTGCCGGAATATATTTATGATGCCGGCGGTTTATTGAAAAAATATTCGGTTGCCGAACTCTCTAAATCTATGCGCGATACATCGAGTGTGAAAGGTGAGTTGGCGCAATTTGCAACGCAATTTCAATCACCGAAATTTTCCCGCGATTCTTCGGGCGTGAACGGTTGCGGTGCTTATACTTTGGATGAGTGGACGGACGGACAAAAATTAGTACTTAAAAAAAAGAAAAATTGGTGGGGAGATAGAACATCTCAAAAAATTCCTATTCTGACGAATTTACCGGAAAAAATAATTTTTAAACCGGTGAAAGATGAAGTAGCTGTGCTGTCTTTATTAAAAAATCAAGAATTGGATGTTGCATCAAAAATATCGCCGAAAGCTTTTTTAGAATTACAAAAAAATGATTCTACGAAAGAGAATTACGCTTTTCTGAATCCACCGGCATTTTCAATTGCCTACATCGGTATTAATACAAAAGATCCGAAACTCGCAGACAAACGGGTGCGTCGCGCTTTAACTTATTTAGCTGATCCGCAAACTTACATCACAAAAATTATGAACGGTTTTGCCGAACCGTGTGCCGGTCCGTTTGTGCCGCAACGCCCTTATTACAACAAAAATGTAGATGCAGTGAGTACAAATATCGAACGCGCCAAAACACTTTTGAAGGATGCCGGTTGGATAAATACCAACGGCGACAGTACTGTTGATAAAGATGTTGCCGGTAAAAAAACGGAATTGGTTTTGCGTTATGTATATGCTTCACAAAATGTTTTAGCCAAAAATATCGGTTTATTGTTTCAAGAAAATGCCAAAAAAGCCGGTGTCGGTGTCATACTGCAAGGTTTGGATGATAAAGTCGTTAAAGAAAATTTGAAAAAACGCGATTTCGATATGTTTTTAAGCAGTTCCGGATTTGCGCCCGGGCTCGACGACCCGAAAGAAATATGGTCTCTATCAAGTAATACGCCCGACGGTGCGAATCGTTTTCAATTTGGTGATGCTCATTCGGAAGCACTCATTCAACAAATTCGCTCGGAATTGAATCCGGAAAAACGCAATCAACTGTACGCGGATTTTCAAAAACTCATCGGCGATGAAGCACCGGCAATTTTCTTATTCGAACCGAAAGAACGTTTATTAATTCATAAAAGATTTATTCCGGAAACAACCGCCAAACGCCCCGGTTATGTTTTGGGTTTGTTCCGGCTTTCAACGAAGTAATTTCGATTTTAGAAGTACTTCACCCTTCATTGATAAATTTTGGGCTTTCAGCCCTTGCGTTGAATAGATTTTTCAAATCTAAAATCTAAAATCGTAAATGTGGTACTATATTTCAAAACGCATCCTCATTGCTATACCGACTTTACTTTTAATTTCGGTAGGTATTTTTGCGTTGAGTTGCTTGGTACCCGGTGATCCAATTGAACGCGAGTTGAATTCAGAGTTTGAAATAAAACCCGATGTCGCCGTTTCTGACGCACTTTATAAAATCAAAGCCCACGAACTGAATTACGATTTACCCGTTTTTTACATCACTCTCTCTTCACTTGCATATCCGGATACCCTTTATAAAATCATTCGGCGCGACCAACGCACGATGGTGGAAGATATGATTGCCGATTATGGTAATGCGGCTTCTGTGCTTAATTATCGCAACGCGATTTTATCAGAATTGGCGCAAAAAAATAGCGATACTGTCGGATTAAATACGTTGAAATTTTTGTTGGTGGAATCTGACCGTAAGCCTATGGCTTATCAAATAGAGGGTTTCAGAAAAAATAATACCTTTCCGGAAGTCGTAACCGCTTACGACAATTTAAAAAAATCCTCGAAACTTTATCTGTGTTATATTCCGACGTTTCATATCTACGGCATCAACAATCAATATCATCGTTGGCTCTCTAAATTTCTTTCAGGCGATTTCGGAAAAACACTGCGAGAAGGTATTCCGGTGACACAAAAACTCAAACAACCGTTTTTTCTGACTTTCACTCTGACATTTTTATCATTATTATTGTGTATTCCGGTGGCGTTATTTGTAGGTTTTTATACGGCTGCGCACCATGAATCGAAATTAACGCAACGATTTATCAACGGAACAATGGCATTATATGCCACGCCTACTTTTTGGATTGCAACATTGGCTGTCCTTTTTTTAACTACGCCTCAATATCATCTCAAAATTTTTCCTTCAGTTGGCTTGCCGGATATTGATAAAGACCTGGCATTGTTTTCAAAAATGTTGGCGTATTTTCCGTATTTACTTTTACCGGTTTTGTGTATGAGTATTCACCCGATGGTTGTTTTAATTCGCCATTTTTACAATGCCTTGTTGAATACGCTGCACGAAGATTATATCCGCACTGCTCGCGCAAAAGGTTTAACGGTTTTGCAGGCTTTAGAAAATCATTCCTTGCGTGCCGCCTTGATGCCGTTTATCACTGTGGTTGGACAAATTATTCCTTCCGCTATCACCGGAACTTTCATTGTTGAATATATTTTCAATATTCCCGGCATGGGCAGAACGGCTTACGAAGCTTTGCAAGGGCGTGATTGGTCGGTCGCGTTTGCCATTTTTACTTGGAGTGCGGTGGTTTTGGTTGTTGTAAATTTAATTACCGATATTATTTATACATTTTTGAATCCGAAAGTAAGATATTAATTTTAGATTTTGGATTTTAGTAACCGGTTAAGGAATTAAATCAACTTATTTTTTAC
>JAYTIA010000174.1:0-2086 GCA_043732145.1 Saprospiraceae bacterium | reverse complement strand
TGCTCTTTTGTTAATTCTTCCAATTCAACGCCGATATTAGCTAAGTGCAAACGCGCCACTTTTTCGTCGAGGTGTTTAGGCAAAACATAAACTTTGTTTTTGTATTTTTTATGATTCGCCCACAATTCCATTTGCGCCATTACTTGATTCGTAAACGAAGCAGACATTACAAACGATGGATGACCCATGGCACAGCCCAAATTCACTAAACGCCCTTCCGCCAAAACGATAATATCTTTGCCTTCGATGTTATACAAATCAACTTGCGGTTTGATATTTATTTTGGTTGAACCGTAGTTTTTATTTAACCATGCCATATCAATTTCGTTATCGAAGTGACCGATATTGCAAATTATGGATTTATCCTTCATCAATTTGAAATGTTTTTCCGAAATGATGTTAGAGTTGCCGGTTGCCGTTACAACGATATTCGCACGCGGAATAGCATTTGTCATTTTGCGTACTTCGTAACCGTCCATCGCTGCTTGCAAAGCACAAATAGGATCAATTTCCGTTACGATAACGCGACAACCCGCGCCACTTAAAGATGCAGCAGAACCCTTTCCGACATCACCGTAACCGGCAACAACTGCTACTTTTCCTGCCATCATAATATCCGTTGCGCGACGAATGGCATCAACTAAAGATTCTTTACAGCCATATTTATTATCAAATTTCGATTTTGTCACCGAATCATTTACATTAATCGCAGGCATCGGAAGCGTACCTTTTTTTTCACGTTCATATAAACGATGCACACCCGTCGTTGTTTCTTCGCTGATACCGCGAATGTCGGCAACTAATTCCGGATATTTATCCAATACAATGTTCGTTAAGTCTCCACCATCATCAAGAATCATGTTGAGCGGTTGATTGTCCGAAAAAGCAAAAAGCGTTTGTTCTACACACCATTCGTATTCTTCTTCGTTCATGCCTTTCCATGCGAAAACGGGAATGCCGGCAGCAGCAATTGCGGCAGCGGCATGGTCTTGCGTAGAAAAAATATTGCACGATGACCAAGACACTTCCGCGCCTAATTCTTTTAACGTTTCTATTAACACGCCGGTTTGAATTGTCATGTGTAAACAGCCCGCAATGCGCGCACCGGCTAAAGGTTTCGACGCACCAAATTCTTTGCGCAATGCCATAAGTCCCGGCATTTCGGCTTCTGCCAATTGTAATTCACGACGACCCCAAGTAGATAAACTAATATCTTTCACCTTGTAAGGTAATTTTTTTTCAGTGGCTTGCATAATTTTTTTGTATTTTTATATTTATGTACTAAAAACGGCGCAAAGATAAGTTTTTAATTATAAATGATAGCGTAAAATTAGCGTTTCATAAAAAAAATGTGCTTTGCTGCACGTTATCCCAAATCGAATTGAACGCTACTCAACTATTGATAAAAAATTGCGTAAAAAATCCTAAAAACTTATTTTATATTTACGGTTGAAAATTAGAGCATTAAAAATCTATGAGTACATCAAACAAAAAAAAGCAAATGAAACCGGCTGTCAGACAAAAAAAATCAAACATCCCGGAAAGTCCGCAACCCGTTGTTGAAAATACTGTTGCAAATTTGCAACGTCCGATAATACAAACTATAATTATTGCGGCGGTAAGTTTTTTGCTTTATGCCAATACACTCACGCACGATTTTTGCCAAGACGATGCTATTGTCATTACCGACAATATGTTTACTCAGCAAGGAGTTTCGGGCATTCCGAGTATTTTAAAATACGATACTTTTTACGGATTTTTTAAAGAAGCCGGTAAAGCTAATTTAGTTGCCGGCGGACGTTATCGCCCTTTCTCACTTATTTTATTTGCGTTAGAGTTTCAAATTTTCGGAAAAAATCCGTTTGTTTTTCATTTAATAAATGTGCTTTTGTTTTCCGGTTTATGTGTGATGTTGTATAAATTAATTAGTCAGTTAGTCGGTTGGTCGATTAGTCGTTTAATCCAAGATCAAGCGACTAAACGACTAAACGACCAACCGACTAATACTTACTTTGCTTTTTTTGCTACACTTTTATTTACCGTGCATCCGATTCATACCGAAGTGGTTGCGAACATAAAAGGTGCC
>JAYTIA010000173.1:0-2086 GCA_043732145.1 Saprospiraceae bacterium | reverse complement strand
AAGAATCAATGCCTTTCATATCGCGTGTTGTGCGATAAGTATAACCTGTGACGGGTCTTTGTTCGGCGTTTAAATTATAATTAAAACCGAAAGCCCATTTACCGGAGTTTAGATTAGCATTAATATTGGCATTGTAGCGCGTCGGTGTTGAAACGGCTAAACCGATATTACCGTTGTAACCTGCTTTTCTGTTTCTCTTCAACACTAAATTTAAAATACCCCCGGTAGTAGAAGCATCATATTTCGCAGAAGGATTTGAAATCACTTCAACAGATTCGATTTGGTCGGCAGGGATTTGATTAATCGCGAGCATCGTCGGTTTGCCGTCAATAAAAATGGTTGGCGAACCGTTGCGCAATTTTACACTGCCATCAGCATCAACTGTGACAGATGGCACGTTTTTCAAAACATCTTCTGCAGTACCGCCCGTCGCGCTCAAATTTTTATCTACATTGAACACACGCTTTTCAAGCGATAAAACCGTTTGCGTTTTTTCTGCGGTAATTTCTACGCCTTTCAAAAGTTCCGCATCGGCTTCCAATTTTAAATTACCGGCATCTTCTTCCATATCTTCCGGCACAAGTTTAAAAGTTTTTTCAAGATTTTTGTACCCGACGAAAGTGATTTTTAATTTCAGATTGCCGACAGGTAATGATGTGACATTAAAATCGCCGTTGTCTTCGCTCAATCCGCCGCCGACGAGTGAGTCTTTTTGTCCTAAAGTTTTTACTACAACCACCGAAGCAAAAGCAACGGGCTGTTTAGTTTTTGCATCTACCAATTTTCCGAACAATCTGCCAATACTCGGCATTTTTCCGCCGGTCGGTCGCGGTGCGCCGCCTTCCGTTTGTTGCGCAGGTCGTTGTGAGAACAAATTCAACGCTAAAAATAAAATAACAGTGGTGGTGATAATCTTGTGCATTGTAATAAGCTATGAGTGATAAGTTACATGCTTTTTTGATGAATAGCATACAACTTTTAATACTGCAAAGTAAAGGCAGGATTATTTATCATGTTTAAGAGATTAGATAAGTCGGTGTTTTTATTCGACAATTATAGCTGTCAGCTGCCTTTTGAATGCACATTGACCGCTTTTCAAAAAACTTCACAATTTGCTTATTTTGGGTTAATGTTAACTTCATTTTTGGTTTACATTAATTTAACATTAGTTTTTTTAAACTACTCACGTACTATTTTAAAATAAAACAATCGCGAAGCGTTTGTTTAACTATCGAATGGCAACCTAGTAATTACAATTTTTTTTAACCGAAAAATTAATAATTTAGAAACATTCCCAACAGTCGGCTTCAAGTATCTTTGCCGGTAAATTATCTGCTGCAATGAAAAAAATTTTCTGTACAGTTCTGTTTTTTCAAATCTTTTTAATAAAATTTTACGCGCAACAAGTTGAAGTCAGAACGGTTTGTAAACTGCCGGATTTATTGCTTGAAAGTTCCGGCTTGTATGTGCCGGCAATTGATAGTATTTGGTCGCATGGCGACAGCGGTAATCCGCCGAATTTATACTTAATGGATACAACCGGAAAACTTTTGCGAAGTGTAGTTGTGCGCGGTGTCGGTAATATTGATTGGGAAGATATTTCAGGGGATGATAAAGGCAATTTATATGTCGGTGATTTCGGAAATAATAATAATACCCGACAAGATTTAGTGATTTATAAAATTTCAAATTTTCGCGCCTTGCGCACCGATACTGTCAATCCACAAGCGATTCGTTTCAGTTATGAAGATCAAACCGCATTTCCGCCGGCTCTTAGCAATTATTTATATGATTGCGAATCTATGCTTGTGTTCGACGATTCTATTTTTTTATCTACAAAAGATTATCACGCAAAACCTTATCTGGGTATTACGCGCATTTATCGCATTCCGAACGCGCCGGGTACTTACAAAGCAAAATTCGTTACACAAGTTGTAACAGATCCGATTGATAAACAATACGGAGGCATTACAGGTATGACAATAAGTGCCGATAAAAAGAAGGTGATTTTAATTTCGCACAGCCAATTGTTTTTGGCGGAGGGTTTTCAAGATCGCGCATTTTGGACGGTGCCTTGGAAAAAAAC
>JAYTIA010000172.1:0-5641 GCA_043732145.1 Saprospiraceae bacterium | reverse complement strand
CATTACTCCAAACAGAATCTGCATACGGATTTTGTGAAGGCCGTCCGTCTGTGCTTAAAGGCAGCGTATTTTGCGGTAAACCTTTTTGTTTTGTCATTATTAACGGAATTTCATACTCGTAGTAATTTTTTTCAAAATCAGAACCGACGCGCATGAAGACGTGCATTTTTTTATCTAACCCCGTTCCGTTATAGGTTTGTTCTTTACTTTCGGCGTGTACAAACATTTTTAAACGCTTGTAAATACGCAAATCGGAACTGAATAATTTGAAAGCTGAACGTGCTTTTTTAGCAGGTAACTGCGTGAATTTCATACTCAATGCTTGTTCATTTTGAAAAGCATTAACGCCCAAAGTTCCTACAATCTGATTGCGCGCAATACCATTCGGTATCACATAATTAAATGGTTGCCTTCTACTGTTTTCTTCAATATTTATGGCACTCAACTCTAAAGTATTAGCATCGGTACCGTTTCCGAGATCAAAACCATTAACGTTTTTATCCGGACGATAACGTCGCCATTGATTACGCACTAAATCTAATTTGGCAAAACGCAGTGTTACCGAATCTTGAAAACCTTTTGCAATTAAACGAGCGAAACGAATGTTTCTGAAATCAGTAATTTGTCCGTGTTTAGAGTCATAACCGTCAATCGGAATACGGAAATGGTACCAACGACGACCGGTTAAAGAGTCTTTGATGCTTTCAATATAATTTTTTAAACCGACTGTATCTAAGTTACCCGACGTTCGATTTTTTGTAGGGTCTCCTGCACCCGATACAGGATTTAATTTAATCGCATATTCATAATATGCTTCATTTTCATCGAATGAATTATCACGGTTCGCGTCTTCAGCATCCGGAATGTTCGTTGCTGATTGTAAATCAGTACCGTTACTGTTCGCCGAATTACCTTCAAGACCATTAAATTTACGGTATTTTTGTAAAATTGTATTATCGGTCGTGTAGGTATTCGGATCGTTATAATAAACAAAATCGTCACTAGATGGATCTTTCGCTATTTTATCGTAAGCGCTCGGCAAAAGACGCGGTTTTATTTTTGCTAAATAATCATTGAAAAATACAGCTTCTTCCGCATCATTTAAACCGTCAAGACCTACGTCTTGTATTCTCCGTTCAGTTGTATCGGCAGAAAAAGAATTGGGTAGCGGTAATTCCGTGCGCGGCACTTTACCCCAACGTGTATAATCGGTGAGTAAATTCGGATTCGCCGGCGTTTTCAAACCATTTTCAAAAGATTTACGTCCATCGCGCAAAACATCTTCAGAAACTTCACCTAAGTGGAGTAAAAGTTTACCGGCATTATTATCACTGCCCAAGCGACGGAACGGATCGAGCAGCCAAAAATCAACGTATTCGACATTCGCTGCTTCAAAATCCGGCGTTTGAATACCGCGTTGAATACCTGCCCAACGCGTTTCTGGTGCCGCAAGTTTACCGTCATTTCTCAAGCCGGCAGTCAGTTTCATACTCGACATACCTGACATACTCAACCCATCCGGCTCATCAAAATTATATGGACCACGTTCTTTCGGGTAATAAGATAAATCGAAAGTTGGTATGGAGTAATCATAAATTCCACTTGTAAAATTACTTGTTTTATTCGGAAAAACTTCAGATTGACCAATAGCTGCAACGTAATCATCACCGGCATTAGCAGAAGCACCTGTACCGGTTTGGCGCAAATAAGTATCAATGCGATACCAATTCAATAAGGCACGATTGGCACCGGTTACTTTTGATGTATCGTTAGATTCTTTCCATTCAGTATGTTTTTGCGGCGTACTCGCTAATGACCACACTCCCGGTTGCGACATCAATGAAAACGGACTCGTACTGCCTTCAAAATCATCGAGATAAACGATACCGCCTTCATTGTTTGTGCCGTCAATTGCAGCAGCATGACCGGGTTGTAATACAGCAGTTTCTGCAGAGAAAGTTATTTTCGATGGTTCTTTGGTAGAAATAAAAGGCAATTTATCCACTAATTTTGTCAACCAAGGTGCATCTTCCGTAAAATTTACATCAAGACCATAGACTTTATTATTTATCGGGTCGTCGCCGAAATTTACTTTAGTCGTATAAGGCGTTTCAAATAAATTCATGAACGTCGCACCAATATTAAAATTTTTCTTCAAAGCATAATCGGCACGTAAACCGAGCATTGTGCGCGTTTGAAAATTGAACAATGAATTATCTTCGGTAGAAATGTTTAATTGAATATTCGGAGATACATAAGCCGGATTTAAAATTGTCAGAACAGAAGTACCATAATCCACCGCAAAATCAACGCCTTCCAGTAAATTAATACCGCCGGCAGAAACTTTTACTGATCCGGGACGCAAACCAAACGCATTGAGTTGTTGGCGATTACTCGCCGCCGATTTCGCCGTACCTCTGATGATAAAACGATTTTTTTCTTGGTGTTCTTGCGCTCTGAAAAGCGTTGAATCATACAATTCACGGTAAGTATATTTATCGGCAATCAAATCTGCTGTGGTTTTATCATAACCTTTTTCAACCAAAACTGCACTCAAATTATTTTTTAAAGATTTTCCGAAAGGCTCCAGCACTGGAAAAATAATGCGCCCGGTGCGCGGAATAATCGTAACGTCCGGCACAAAGTCAAATTGCCCGTCGGGTTGCGGATCGCCGACCGAGTTTAATTTATCTAAGTTGAGTAAACGCAATAACGGTATGTCTTTAGCTTCCGCCAAGGCGCGTTTTTCTGCTTTCGAGTTTGAACTTTGTGCTTGTGTACTTCCACCTGCACCTTGCGGATCGCCGGCATCTTGATAAAATATATCGAGGCTCAAATCTTGCGGGTTTGTGACGAAGGCATTAATTGGATAAACGTTTTTCATCATCAAATCAAAAAGCGGTACTTGCGGATTGTTGGTGCTGTTTTTCAACATTTTCAAAAACACGACTTGACTAATACTGTCTTTGCCGTTAACAGTTGCTACATTTTCTGCGAACTCACCGACTTGGAATGGTCCTTTGCCGTTGTAAAAATAAGTATAAGCCACGCCGACAATTTGCTGACGGTCTATGTTACTTAGACTAATTGTACCAAGTTTCGGATTGAAACTGTATTCACTCGGTTGCAAACGTTTGGCGGTACGTTTCACAAAATCTTGACCTTGCGTCAGGTTTTGAAATTCTAAATTCGTGATCACGAGATCTGTGCGGCGATTATCTTTATTACCGGATACTAAACTATATAAATTGTTAGCATCATTGTCCGGCAAATAACCGTCTTTAGTTGGAACTCTGCCCGGATTAATATGCACTACATTTTTATTATAAATTCTGTCCGTTTCACCTAAATCGGCAAAAGCAACTATCGGACGAATTTCACTGTTGGCAATATCATTTCTGTCGTTAGACACCCACACTTCCATGCGTGTAATCGTGAACAAGCTATTGATAAGCGGTAAAGTTTTGAGTGCTTTTTCGTAAGTATTCCTGTTGAAATGAGATAAGAAAAAGTGTCTGTTCTCATCATATTGATCAATGGTGACGTTAAATCTTTGAACTTGACTACCGCCTTGCACTGTAATATTATTTTTTTTGTTACGCTGTTGTGCCGCAATCGCCGTTAAACGCAAATAACCAAATTGCAACTCGGTTTTTAAACCAAATAAATTTTGACTACCTTGAATCAATGTACCACGCAAAGGCAAATTTACATTACCACCTTCGATGGATTTTATAATATCGTCTTCACCGAATACATTAGAATTGTAATTCAGTTTCATAATATTATCGAAATCGAAAGTCGCTTTGTTGTTGAATGCCGTATTCAAATTGAGTTTGTTACCGATTTGACCGGTAACGCGCATTTGAATATCCATATTGAACAACAAACCACCTGTTGTACGCGAAATTGTCGGTAAAGTCGGATTTCCGAAATAACGGTAATCGCCGCCGAGTGTTAAATCAATTTGTCCTTGCGGTTTAATACTCACAGTAGGGGGGTCGCCGAAAATCATACCGATTAAATTATCGCCTAATTTTGTCATATCAATTTTCGGTACTTCCGGCAATTTACCGTTCACACCGACCGAGTTGAGCAACATGCGCAATTTACTATTTTGTGTCGCCGAAAAATCTATTTTAGAAAGCGGGTCCACTAATTCCGTATTCCGTTTGTGTGCCAAACCCGCCAAACGGTTGAAGTATTCTTGTTCTTGTTGTTTCGATTTCCAACGCACATACTCATTATAATTCATCACCGTCGGTGTGCGGTAATAGTCGTCACCAATTTTTTCTGTTATGTAATATTTGTTAGTCGCCGGATCGTACTCGACTTTTTTTTCGATAATGGATGGGTCGCGCAAATCGAATGAATTGGAAACAGAATCGCGGAGATAATCACCGGTGCGATCACGGAGGGGAATAGTGTCTAAATTTTCGATTTTCGATTTTCGATTTTCGATTCTTAGATTTAAGTCGTTCAATCGAAAATCGAAAATCGAAAATCGAAAATCGTTAGCCGCTTTTAAAAGTACAAAACTGCTAAAAATTAAACCAATAGTAAAAACGATACGATAAGCGAGTAAGTTTTTTACATTCATGTCCGTGAGGAAGATATTAGATTGTGGGATTTGTTTTAATTAAGAATTAAAAATTAAAAAAAAATTCTCAATTTTTAATTCTTAATTGAATTTATACGCTATTTAAAATAAATTGTTTTAGACGGTCATTCTCTTTAGGAATTAGGAATTAATTTAGTATCGGAATTTACTAATGCTTTTAATCAAAACGATATATTCAAAAACAGTTCCGAATAAATTTTAAGAAAGAATTTGCAATGCTTTTTTTATCACATCTTGCACCGTTGCCGTCGGATTATCTTCCAATATTTTATTAATTGCCCGTTGAACCGGAATACGTTGAAAACCTAAATTCGATAAAGCAAGTAACGCATCTTCGCGTGCAGTATTGTTATTCACCGATAAATTTAACGTATTGTCGCCTTGTTCGCGCTTAACTTTATCTTTCAGGTCAAGAATTATGCGTTTGGCGGTTTTTAAACCGATTCCTTTAACACGCGAAAAAGTGACTTCACTTTCATTCAAAATAGCCACGCGCACTTCATCCGGATTCATGGAAGACAAAACGACTTGCGCTGTTGATGTGCCGATTCCAGATACTTCAATCAACAATCGAAACACTTTTCGTTCTGCTTCATCAGCAAAACCGAATAAAATATGCGCATCTTCGCGCACTTGCAAATGCGTGAGCAAACGCACAGTTTCCATTTTTTCAATTTGCGCGTAAGTATGTAGACTGATATTTACGTGATAACCCACACCGCCGGATGTTTCAATAACGATATAAGTCGGCGTTTTAAATGCGATGCTGCCTTTTACAAAATCTATCATGTTTTTGTTCAATGATGAATGATAAGGAATGATGAATGATGAATTTTTTAATAATCCGAATCATTCTTTTAAAAACGCGCAAAGGTATATTTTTTGTCGGATTTAAAATAATGCACCCATATTTTACGATTTATGATATGTAATAACAAAAAAAAATCAAACACTTCAATTTGATTTATTATTTTTGCCATTGCAAATAGAAATCAAAATCAAATCCGAATAAGACCTTGA
>JAYTIA010000171.1:0-2090 GCA_043732145.1 Saprospiraceae bacterium | reverse complement strand
CGGTAATAAGTTTTAATACCCCCATACAAACACATCAGCTGTATAGCGATATTAAAAAAACTCAACTCTCCGCGATAGCCGAAACCTAAGCCGAACATGCTGAGAAAAAAAATCACAAACCCGGTAAACATTACAAGTCCGGTTTTTATTGAAATACTATTCATAATGATGGATAGCTGATTTTAGACTTACTGATATTTTAGACTTACTGATGATGGACTTACTGATTTTAGACTTATTTATTTTGATAAAGTCTAAAATCAGTAAGTCTAAAATATCAGTCTCTTTAGTACAAATTATTCCCAATGTCTTGAAATCCAATTATGACCGTGTGGCTTAACATGCCAATGACCGCGATTGCTAAATGACAAAACAAGCATTAGGTATTTTGATAAAAAAATAACATTTTTCATTTTTTTTTAATTTTTAAATCAAAAACATTTGACTTGATACAAAAGTGCGCCGGTTTTTAAAAAAAAGTGTTACACAATTCTTTTAATAAGTTGCATTATTCACACAGTTTAAAATTGACAGTTGACAATTGACAGTTGACAACGATTTTTTATGAAAGTTAATGATTACCCATAGCCAATTGCCGTTGTCAATTGTCAATTAACTTCACATTCTCTCCATATACCAATTCAATTCTTTTTCCATTTTTTTGAAACTGAAAACATTGGTAATAATTCTTTTTAAACGCACGAAAGCCGTTTCGCTTTTAACGACATAATCGAAAGCACGGTGGTGCATACAATCAACTGCAATATCAATTTTATCTTGAGAGGAGAGCATGATGACCGCTGTATCGGAATTGTATTTTTTTATTTTATCCAAAGTTTGAATTCCGTTCATCGCGGTTTTATCAATGCCGTCGAGGTGATAATCTAAAACAATTACATCCGGATCGTGTGACAAATGCTTCACGCAGAGTTCACCGGTGGCGTAAGTTTCTATTTCAAAATCGGCATGTGCCAAAAACTCGATTTTCATTAGCTTTAGAAATACAGCGTCGTCATCCACCAAGAAAATTTTTATTTTTTCATTTTTTTTCATGATTTTTTATTTTTCATCGCGTTAAACTCTTCCAATAATTCATCACAAGCTTGAGAACAAATTTCGGCAAGTTGCGCAACCAATGTCGGCATCGTGTCGGTCAGTTGTTGGTTGCGCGCATATTCTATCACCGTTCTTGCCATCGTTTCAAAATCGGTACTCATGCCCATAATAGAAAATGAAGGCAACATTTTATGCACCGCAGCATGTAAAGTATCCCAATCTTGCTCTTGGTAACTTTTTTTCATCGCATTGATTAAGCTCGGTGTTTGTTCCAAGTAAGCCTTTATCATTTCCATCATCAATGTCGGATTTGATTTTGTGCGCTGCATTAAGTAATTTAAGTTCGTATATTTTACTTTTACACCTTGCTCGACACCTGAACTTTGGATAGCCGGTGTCGGCGTATTTTTTTTCACCAATCCGACTATTTTATTGTAAAGTAAACGCTCATCAACCGGTTTAGTGATATAATCATTCATGCCGACGGCTTTGCATTTGGCTAAATCAACAGTAGTAACGTCTGCCGTTAAAGCAATAATCGGAATATTAGATTTCAGCGTATGGCGAATGTACTCCGTTGCTTCAAACCCGTTCATTTCTGGCATTTGTAAATCCATCAAAATAATATCGTAGTTTTTATTTTGTAATTTTTTAATGGCTATTCTGCCGTTATCGGCGATGTCGCGTTCAAAACCAAAATCATCCAACACAGTTTTCATCAACAATTGATTGAGTACTATGTCCTCGACGACTAATACTTTTATATTTTTAAATTCATTGTCCAATTCAACTATTTCTTCATCAATCACAGCTTCGGCATTAGTTTTGAGGAAAGGTAGAATAAAACTGAAAGTAGAACCTTCTCCCAAAGTACTGTGTACTTTAATGGTGCCGCCTTGCGGTTCAATTAATTGTTTTACAATCGCAAGTCCGAGTCCGGTGCCGCCGAACAATCGCGTTGTAGCAGTGTAGGCCTGTTGAAAATTTTCGAAAACCTTCTCTAAATTATCTTTCGAGATACCGATTCCTGTATC
>JAYTIA010000170.1:0-5671 GCA_043732145.1 Saprospiraceae bacterium | reverse complement strand
AACCGATTATCGTCACCACGACTTCGTTACAAACAATTGAATCCGGCAATAAAGTTATTTTTACGTTCGGTTTCGGTAAAGTATTTATCGTAAAATTTTGAGTTTGAATGACATTGTTTGCATCTTTTACCGTTAAAACATAATCGGTTGTCGTGTCTTGTGTAAGAAATGTACTTTGAACATTACCGGCTATAGCAGAGCCGGATTTTGTTGCCCATGAGTATATGTACGGTGGTTTACCGCCGATAATATCAGCTTTTATTTGCGTCGGAACATTCGGACAAACGATTGTGTCACCGCTGAGTGAAATAACAAAACCGTTCGGCGGTAAAACAAAAATATTAACTTTTGACTCGCAACCTTTGCTATCTTTCAAAGTAACGGTATATTTTCCGGCGGATAGTGCCGGTAAGCCTGTGAGCACCACATTATCGGAAACGTTCGTAGGGCCGGTCCAATGCACATTGTAGGGTTCGGGTAATGTCAGATAAGAAAGCGGAATTTGAGTTGCTAAACTTAATTTTTGAAAAAAACCACTTAATGTATTTAAAGTTATATCAGAGTGCGTTGGAGCTATGGAAGTGCAAGGTGTATTGGTTAGATTTTGTGGCGGTAAACAATCTTGTGCTTGAGGATTTGTTACAACACCTTTACTTTTATAAGTAATACCGTTGCCGTTTTGAATGAGCGAACTGCCTTGTGCATTCGACACTTTAGAAATATCGTAAATAATTTTTGTACAGTTAGTACTCCCGTTGAATTGAAAATCTATTTGTGCAAAACAACTCGTTCCGCAACCACCGCCCCCAGACATATCCGGAAAAATTGTTTTGTCGGAGCGCGTAGAAGTTGTCGTAGCGAAGGCGACAAATATTTTTGAACCGCACATACTCGATAATACATTCGCCGATAGATACGACAAATCAATATTGTCTTTATTATTAAAAATTATCAAAGTCACATTCGCCGGTACCGTTCCCCAATAAGGCGTGAGTTGAACATCAACGAAAGTGTGACTGTAAGCACAAGTACTGACTGCGGCATTAAGTTGAGCGATGGCGGCAGTATTATTATCGCCCGGATTGAAAACGGCAGAACCGATACTTGCACCGTTCAGAACAGAAGAAGTAATTTTAAAATCAGAAAGTTTTAAAGGATTAGAGCCTGTATTTAAAATCTCATATTCCGACGCACTCGCATTACCGCACGGATGGATCATTATTTCTTTCACAACCGGTAAAGCACCGGCACAAGTCGAAGTCCAATTTTCTTGTGCGCTTAATTGTGTAAAAAAAAATATTAGTAGTGCGGGTAAAAAAAATTTCATTATGTTCAATAGGTTGTTTGTTCAATTAACCAATTATGGTTTTCGAAATCCAAAAATAGGGAATTTTTTTTTAAATTTGTACGATAAAGTGTTGTAACAACCGATTTTAAAATCAAAACATATTAAATTAACAATCTTTGGTTATGATTTTTATATACGAGAAGACTGTTTCAGTAATAAAACACGTTCGGAAAATTATCGGCATCTTCATTTTTATTTGTTTCGGTATTATATCTTTTGCTCAAAATTCAAGAACATTTTTAATTTCCAGTACCTTTGACGCGGATAGTTCGAGAACTGCACTCGGAAAAAATAAAATAATTCCGACAGCTATCGAGAAAGAATGTTTGATGGCACTAAGCCGTTATCCGGAATTGAAAGATAATTATATCGAATTTGTTTTCGCGCCAATTAATTTTACGATGGTTGCGCGTCCGCGTTGGGATTTTTTTTTAAAGAGCCGAAAGAAGCGCGTGTATAAAATTCGGGTGAATAATAATCCGCAGGCTTACACCGGGTTGGTTTATGACAGTTTGTCACAACGCATGAAAATCGGTTGGATCGGTCACGAATTGGGTCATGTTTTGAGTTATACAAAAATGAATAATTTTCAAATCATAGGCTTCGGCATCTCGTATTTGTTTCCGAAATCGAAAAGAAAAATTGAAGGTGCCACAGATGCAGCCGCAATTGATCACCAACTCGGCAACGAATTATACGAAGCTACGTATTATTTATGGTACCGGTCGAATGCAAATCCGAATTACATCAACAACAATAAAAAATATTATCTTTCGCCGGAAGAGATTAAATTAAGAATTAAGAATTAAGAATTAAGAATTAAATTAAGAATTAAGAAAACTATGTGAGCTATGTCAAGTATGTGCCTATACAGTTTAATTTTTGATAGGCGAATTAATATTTCTCATGAAACTAAAATACTATACAATGAAAATTTTATCTTTTTTTATTTTTTTACTTTTTTTTGAAGCATCTTTTTCTCAAAACTTTTCTGTTCCCAAAAAAAATTATGTGCGCGGAGAAATATTATTTCAATTGAAAAAAGATTTTTTGAAAAAAGATTTCGAAAATTATTTTCAAAAAAATTTTTCGAAAAAAAATTTTGACGAAAATAATTTCTTGCACGATGTCGCACCGGAGCAAAATATTTTTGTTTTCACTTTCGATGACGGTTTTGAAAATGAAGATGACGTTTTAGAAAAATTGCGTGCTAACGAGATGGTTGAATCTGCGCAATTTAATTATCTCGTAGAAACCCGTACTATAACGCCTAATGATTCGCTGTACAACCGACAATGGTATTTGAAAACAATAAAAGCAGCGCAAGCTTGGGATTTCGGTACCGGCGGTGTAACACCTTGCGGCGATACGATTGTCGTCGCCGTTTTAGATCGCGGTTTCGACCCTTATATAAAAGAATTTGCGCCAAATTTATGGAAAAACAAAAATGAAATTGCGAACAACGGCATTGACGATGACGGTAACGGTTTTATTGACGATTATGTCGGCTACAATTTTATTTCAGGCAACGATGACCACACAAAACTCCTTCAAGATAACGACGCTTATCACGGTAATTATGTCACCGGTTTGGTTGGTGCCGCCGGCAATAATAAATCGGGCATCGCCGGCGTGAATTGGAATATTAAACTCATGATTTTGAGCGGCGTAACGAATGAAAGCGTCATCATCAGTGCCTATTCTTACGCCATTAAAATGCGCAAATTGTACAATGAATCGGGCGGAAAAAAAGGCGCATTTATCGCCGTTACGTCTATGTCATTGGGGCTTGACGGCAGACGACCGGAAGATCATAAATTATGGTGCAGTATGTATGATAGTTTAGGGCAGCAAGGTATTCTGAATTTTGTAGCCGCCACAAACACAAACGGCGACGTAGATGCTATCGGTGATTTACCAAGTTTGTGTTCAAGCGATTATTTGCTTTCAATCAACCACACAGACTCGCTTGACAAATTTCAACCGGGCGGATTCAGTACTAAATATATTGCGTTTACGGCACCGGGGGCGAGTATTATTACTACTTCAGTGAATAATACTTTTGAGTTAATTGATGGTGGAAATTCTTTGGCGGCTCCGTTAGCTGCCGGTTCGGCGGCGTTATTATATGCCGTGAAAACTAACGGCAGCAATGTTTGTACGCTATCGAAAACAAATCCATCTAAAGCTGCTTTGATAATTCGCGACGCGCTTATAAACGGTTTAGATAAAGTTGCTAATCTCACCGGAAAATCGCGCACGGGTGGGAGACTTAATTTATACAACAGCGTTCAACAAATTTTAACGGAGGTGACGCAGGTACCGATTGAGACAAATATGCACGTGTATCCGAATCCTGTTGCCGATAATTTTACGATTATTTTTCCGAATACCGTCGTTAACGACATGATATTATATCTGTACGATGCGGCAGGCAGAATCGTGAAAACGCAAAAAATAAATGCCGCCGGATTGCCTATAAATATTTCTGTTCAAGATTTAACGCCAGGTTTTTATTTTTTAATGTGTGTGTCGCAGGTAGGCATAATTTATAGAGAGAAATTGGTTGTCGGCAAATAAGTAATGAACAATGAACAAGGAATAATGAACAATCTATTTATAAATTATTGACAATCAATTTGTAGCAAGATTATTCATTGTTCATTGTTATTTTTTTTCATGTTCGCAATAAAAACTTTTCGAATCCAATTCGGAATAATCATTGCGCCGAAAGCTAAATAACTGTAGTACGACATCAATCGCCAAATCAGCGCAATGACTGTAGCAATTTCAACACCGGAAATAAAATCTTTTAGAAAAGGATAAAATAAGGTTTCAGCAAAACCCGCACCGCCCGGTGTCGGCGAAAAAGCCATGATGATGAACATCGCTTGCAAACGCGCATACAAAAGCAATTCGCGTCCGTAAGTTAATTCCGGCGCATCAATACCGTATATAATACAAGAAATAAGCAGAAATTTGCAAGTCCATGCCACCCAAGTAGCAAAAAAAGCGGCTGCATGTTGTGTCCAAGAAAT
This sequence comes from Saprospiraceae bacterium, assembly GCA_043732145.1. Classification (GTDB taxonomy): domain Bacteria; phylum Bacteroidota; class Bacteroidia; order Chitinophagales; family Saprospiraceae; genus JAAFJT01. The sequence goes on along the minus strand of JAYTIA010000170.1, from coordinate 1,285 downwards.
ATTTTTCAATTCTATGGAAGCTAATATTATTTCCGAACCGAGTTTTTCAGTGCGGTCTCTAAATCTCTTTAGGAAAGGTAATTTTGTAAACCCGACTAAAATACTTTTTATGAGTGTTGGTCGAATGAATAATCCGTAGAAGAGCATTAAACCATAACCCACCATACCGAGATACGAAAAGAAAAATAAACGCGATTCCCAATTACCGTCAAATAAACTTTTCATACCGGGTCGAATAACTTGCGCTCCGCACAACAAAAATAAAATAGGAAATGTGCCGACAAAAAAAAGCGTATCGAGAACAACTTTATATAAAACAATAGTTGTTGTTCGCGCTGCGGAAAGTTTCTCTTGCGTTAAAACAAAAAGCGAAACGGCAGAACCTCCCACCGTTGTAGGCGTAACACACAAACTAAATTCAAAAATAAAAATCAGTTCCACACATTTTCTGAAACTGAAGTGCCCTTGCGCCAAAATCCACATACGCGTTGAAAATGCCAAATGACGCAACATCAAAAGACCTGAAGCGAGTGCAATCCAAGAAAAAGTTTCAAAATTATAATCAATATCTTTGAGTTTCGAAAAATCGAAATGTCGCACTGCCAACCAAACCACTGCACCTAAACCCAATAAAACAGGAATCACCATACGCGAAGCACGCAGCGAATGCAAAACCGATTTTTGCTCTGCTGTCAGTTCGTTTCCCAAGTTGTTAGTTGAAGTATCGTTCATTAGGCTGCTAAATTAAGTGGATTTTTGATAGCGCGGTGTGTTTTTTTCGAAATTTTTTATTTTACTCATTTACTTTTGCATTATCTTTACAATAAAAAATTTATGACACATTCAGGATTAGATGATGAAGTTTACTTTAAAAAAAAGTAATTAAATTATCAATTGAAGAAAAACTTTTTGAAATTGCTCAAAATATTATAAATGCCGTTTCTACTGATGATTTTATTGTCCGTGTTACGGAACTTCCCGTTGATCAAATTCAAGAATTGAAAAAACTCGAAAATGAATAATAAAACTTCATGGATACGCATCAGAAAACGCTCATAGATTTCATAAAGCGCGCTATACCCATTGCAGATAAAATTGCAGTAGAGATTGCGACACATTATGAGCCGGTAATTTTCTGTAAAAATGATTTTATTTTAAAAGAAGGGCAAATATGCAATGCCACAATTTTTCTTGAATCGGGTTGGATACGTACTTTTACTTTTGACGTAAAAGGAAATGAAATTACTACCGGTTTTTACACTAAAAATACACTGGTATTTGAAGT